>WRAL01000094.1 GCA_009780285.1 Treponema sp. | reverse complement strand
CCCTGGTCAAGGAACTGGGCGAGCGCCTGCTTCGCGCGAAGGAGCTTTGCGAGCGCTCCGGCGCGCGCTTCGAGGACTACCTGGACAGGACGCTTCGCATCCCCCGCGCGGCGGCGAGCGCGGCGATGAAGATCAGCGGCTACGATCTAAGCCCGGACACCGGCGCGGACAACATGCGCTTCCTCGCCGGCATTCCGGGCCGCGACGAGCGCCGGGCGGCCGAGGCCTCGCTTCTGGCCGGCAAAAGCCCCGACGCGGTGAAGGTCGTGGCGAGAAAAAAGCCTGAGCCGGAAAGCCCGACGCTGGCGCTGGAAAAGGAAAAACAGCGCATCAAGCGAACGATCGAGGCGCTGGAAAGAAAGCTTGAGGAGGTCGAGGCGCGGCTCGCCGCGGCGAGCGGGAACGACGAATAATGAAAAAAGCAATCCGCAACTTTTTCAACGGCCTTGTTTTCGGCGCCGTTCAGACCGTGCCCAGCGTGAGCGCCGGCACGATCGCCATCGTCATGGGCTTTTACTTCGACCTTGTAAAGTCCATCAACAATTTTAGGAAGGACATGCGCGGCAACGCCATTTTTCTCGCGCCTGTTTTGCTTGGGGCCTGCGCCGGCATAGTGGCCTTCAGCGCCGTGATCTCCTTCCTTTTGGAACGGCACGCGCTTCCCACCATGCTTTTTTTCATGGGCCTGATCCTCGGCGTGGTTCCGCGCGTCTTCGCCAAGGCCGTCGAGCTTGGCGGCAGGCTCGGGGCGCGGGAGATGGCGCTCGCGCTCGCGCCCTTTCCTATACTGCTTGGCCTGGCGCTTTTGCGCATGCGCCTGGGAGCCTCGGGCGATCCGGCGGAGGCGTTGGCGGCGGTGGGCGCGGCGCGGATGCTGTTCCTGCTTTTCGCCGGGGCGCTGGCCGCCGTGGCGCTGGTGGTTCCAGGAATGAGCGGCTCCTTCGTCCTTTTGCTTCTGGGCGTTTACCCCGAGGCGATTTACGCGGCGCAGTCCCTGCGCCACTTTCTTTCCGGCTCCGGCAGTCCGGAGCTTTTTCTGAGCATCCTTAAAGTCCTGGGGCCTTTGGGCGTAGGCGTGATCGCGGGCGGCCTTCTTACCCTGCGTGCCATTGAGCGCCTGCTGGAACGGCACGGGCGGCCGCTGTACTCGGCTATGGCCGGCCTTATGGCCGCCTCCGTGATAGCGCTGGCCATGGATCCCATCACGCGCTCCGGCGGGGCATCCCTTACGGCCCTGACGATAGGGGCCGCGGCCTTCGCCCTGGGCTTCGCCGCCTCGAACCGGCTGAGCAAGGGAAGGCTGTAGCGCGGCTTCAGGGGCCTGAGCGTCCTCCGATCATATCTTCGTCCCAGCCCCAAGCGCCTTAGTGTTCCGGAATATTCGGTTTGCAAAATCGCAACGTTCGGTAATTCCTTGCTGGGCAAGGAATTACCTCAACCTGCATACCGTCATTTGATTATTCCAGAACACTAGCGAAAAAAAAGATCGATTTTTCGCGAAAAACACTTGACAGACATAGTACTTCATGATAAGATTTAGTATGACATGCCAAATATAACGGACAACGAGGAATAACGGTTGGCAAGTCGTAAAAAACGGAAGGGAAAATAGGAGTATCGTATGAAAAAAACGGGAAAATTCCGGCTTGGACGCCGGACGGTTTTTGGGGCCATTGTCGCGACGGCATTTGCGATGGCGCTTGCCACCGGCTGCGCCGCGTCGATGACGCGCCACCTGGAGGGCGACGGCGCCGTCGAAAGCAGGGAAAGGCCGGCCTTTGGCTTCGACGCGGTGGAGCACGGCGGCGTGGGAAACGTCCGCGTCCATCCGGGGGAGGACTTCAGGGTCGTGGTTACCGCGGACGGGAACCTTCAGGACTTCGTGGGGATCGCCGTTCGCGACGGCGTTTTGGTCATTTACGAGGCGGCGGAGGACCTGCGCCCCCTAAGCCTTCGCGCCACCGAGCTGACCGTGGACGTCTACCTTCCGGCCCTGCGCGCCGTCGAGCTGCGCGGGACGGGGAACCTTACGGTGGGGCCGGGAAGCGCGCCTTACCTGAGCGTCTCGGTTTCCGGCGCCGGAAACGTCTGCGCGGGCAGCTTCGAGGCGCAAGAGGTCGAGGTGGCGCTTTCCGGCGCGGGCGGCGCGCGGGTGTTCGCCACGGGCGAGCTTTACGGCAATGTTTCCGGCATAGGGGACGTGGTTCTTTTCGGCGGCGCGTCGAACAGGGTCGTCGCCTCCGGCCCGGGAAAGGTTACGCGCGGGTAGGACCGCGAGGCGCCGAGAATCAAGGAAGATTCGCCTCGTCGGGACGACGGGCGAGGGAGGAGAAAACTGGAAACGAAAGGAAGCGCCGTTTTATCGGCGGATCTGCTTCGAGGCCACACGGACACGGTGGTGCTGCGCATTTTAATGCGCGGCGACGCCTACGGCTTCGAGATTTACAATCGCATTCTCGCGGGAACAGGCGATCAGTACGAGCTAAAGGAAACGACCCTTTACTCAAGCTACAAAAGGCTCGAGGCCGAGGGCTGCATCGTTTCGTACTGGGGCGACGAGACCCAGGGCGCGAGGCGCAAGTATTACCGGATCACCGACAAGGGCCGGGATGCTTTTGAAAAAAACATGCGCGACTGGGAGTTCACGCAGAAAATCATCAACGATCTGCTCGCCTTCGACGCGGGCGAGGGAGGCTAAGATGGAGACAAGGAAATTCGTCGATTCCCTTTTCGAGGGATACGAGGAAAGCGCGGCCCTTGCCGAGTTCAAGGAAGAGATACGCGCGAACCTTGGCGCCAAGATCGAAAGCCTTGTCGCGCAGGGCATGAGCGAGGACGAGGCATGGGAAAAGGCGCGCGACCAGCTTGGCGACGTGCTGGATCTGGCCGAGGATTTCGCGCTGGTAAAGCAGACGGGAACTTTTTTCACGAACAAGTTCAGCGCCATTTCGATTGAGTGCGCCTGCAAGGTGAACGTTCATCTTGGCAGGGCGCGCCACAGGGCCGTGATAACGCCCGGAAGCGAGGAACTGGTTATGACGGAAATTCGCGGGGACGCTTTGCGCATTTATTCGAGGCAGGACAAAAGGTTTTACTTTGTTTACGTGGGCTCGTCCAAGAAAACCGTCGTCGACGTGTACATGCCGGAACTGCGCGGCCTGGAAGTGAAGGGCATGGGAAACGTTAGCGTAAGCGACGGGATTTCCGCGCCGCTGGAAATTTCCGTCAGCGGATCGGGCAAGATCAATCTCGGCGCGGGGCGCGTGCCGCTTTTGACGGTAAAGATTTCCGGCATGGGGGACATCGACGCGCGGAAAATCGAGGCGGAAAACGTCGAGGTCGCTATTTCCGGCATGGGGAAGATCAAAGCCCACGCGACGAAGGCGATCAAGGGAAAGATTTCCGGCAGCGGCAAGGTATACCTGCGCGGGGAGCCTTCGAACCATATAAGAATTTCCGGTTCCGGAAAAGTCGTTTGGCAGGACGAGGAGGACTGCGATAAATGAACGTAAAAGAATTTGTTGATTCCCTTTTTAGGGATTACGAGGAAACTCAGGCGCTTGCGGAATTTAAGGAAGAGCTCTGCGCGAACATCGACGCGAAGATCGAAAGCCTTGTCAAAGGCGGCATGGGCGAGGCGGAGGCGTTCGAAAAGGCGCGCGACCAGCTTGGCGACGTTTCCGATCTGGCCGCGCAGTTCGCGCCTAAAAAGCGCGATCAAAAGAGCGACGAGCGTCGCGGCCCCAAGGGCGCCTGGGGCTTCGTCGCGCTGGGAAACGGGGACCTTGTTTCCCGCGAGCGCGACGCGCGGGGCTTTGACGGCGTCGCTCTGGAATGCGCCTGCGACGCGCGCATTTATCCCGGCGAGGATTTCAAGGTCGTCATTACCGCCGACAGCAATCTTATTGACAGCGTTGTCGTCGAGACTCGCGGCGGCGTTCTGCATATAGGCGTCGCGAAGATGGCGCTTATTTTCCGCCCGACCAAGCTAAGCGCGGAAGTATATTTGCCGGATCTGCGCAAGATAAAAGTCGCCGGATCCGGCGCGGCGCGAGTCGGGGATTTCAGCGCGCAGTCTTTGGAGGTTTCCGTGGCCGGCTCCGGCGACGTGGATATCGGCGCGCTTAACGCGCAGTCAATGGGAATCGCCATAGCCGGATCCGGCGAGGTAAACGTGGCCCGCCTTAATGCCGGGAGCCTTGACGTTTCGATCGCCGGCTCCGGAGACGTGGAAGTGGGCGCGGGAAGCGTCACGTCGCTGGAGATTGCGATAAAAGGCTCCGGCGACGTGGACACGACCGGCCTTTGCTCGCGCGAGGCATCGGTGAGCATACTTGGCTCCGGCGACGCGAAGGTTTGGGCCGAGGAAACGCTGGACGCGTCGATCAGCGGCTCCGGCGACATAGGCTACAAAGGCTCGCCGAGGCTGCAGTCGCGCTGCGCAGGCTCGGGGAAGATCAGGCGGCTGTAGGCCGGCGGCATGGAAAAAATAAAGGCGGCGATTGTGGGGCTGGGGCGCATCGCGAGCCTTTTGGAGGACGACGCGCTGCGCGAAAAGCCCTGCACGCACGCCGGCGCGATCGCCGCCAGCCCGGAATGCGAGCTTGTCGCCGGCTGCGATCCCGACGAAGGGCGCCGGCGGCTTTTCGCGCGGCGCTGGGGCGCGCCCACATACGCAGGCGCGCAGGAAATGCTGGAAAGGCACGGGCCGCAAATCCTCGCGATCGCCGCGCATCCTGATTCGCGCTACTATTATTGTCAGCTTGCCGCGAGGATGGGCGTTTCGGTCGTTGTCTGCGAAAAGCCCCTTGCCGACAGCCTTGCAAATGCGCGCCGTATAGCCGGCCTTGGAAAAAAGATCGTCATCATGACTAACCATGAAAGGCGCTATTCGCTTGACTACCTGCGCGCCAGGGAAATTCTGCGCGGCGGAACTTTGGGCCGGCTTTGCCTCGCGCGCGCCGCGCTGTATATGGGCCGGGACAAAAGGCTTTTGGATGTTTTGTGGCACGACGGCACGCATCTTGTGGACGCGCTAATGTTTTTGACGGATTCCGTTTTAAGGCACAGGCGCGGGGGCGGCGCGAAAATAGCGGGGAACAAAGGAACGGCCTGGCTTGAGGGGGATTTATCGCAAAAGGATTCGCGAGAGGTTATCGCGCCGGCTCTAATCGAGGTCGGCGCCGGAAGGGATCACCTGGTTTTCGAGATGGAATTTTCATGCGAAAAGGGAAAGCTGAAAATAGGCAACGGAATTTTCGAGATTTGGGAAAGCGCGCCGAGCCCTTACGCGGAAAATTTCCGATCGCTTAAATTATCGGGCGAAACCTTTTCCGGCCCCACCGGTTTTTTCGCGAACATGATCGCCGACGCTGCGGCCTGCGCGCGCGATCCAAGTCGCCGCCCCGAATCCGGCGCCGAGGACGGACTGCGGGCCATCGAGTACCTGCGCTCGGTAGGGGCCTGGAAATAGGCGCGGGAAAAAGCGAAGAGCGCTTGACGCGCCGGCTTTTTTGCGCCAGTCTTTTCCCATACTTTTTTGTGGGGGGAACGCGTTATGGAAGGCGGGCGCGCTAAAAAAATTTGCATAGTAGGGCTGGGATCCCTTGGCCTCGCGCAGCTTCGCGCCGCCGAGGCCGGGCTTGGGGAATTCGAGCTTGCAGCCGGCTTCGACGCGGATCCGGTTCGCGCGGAAATACTTTCATCCTCGGCGCCGCTTTTTCCCGCGCATAAAATGCCGGAGGTTATAGCCCGCATGGGAATTCAGATCGCCATGCTTTGCGTTCCGGCCGAGGCCGCGCAGGAATGCGCCGAGATTTGCGCGGCGGCCGGCGCGCGCGGCATTCTAAACTTCGCGCCGGTAGCCTTGCGCCTGCCGCCGGGCGTTCACGCGCGCGACGTCTCGGTCCTCGAGGATCTGCGCGGCCTCGCGGCAATGATGGACGGCGCGGCGCGCGCGGAGGCTTGAAAACCCGCCAAAAACCCGGTATTATGGGCTCATGGTAACGTTTCGCCCCCTGGGGGCTGTTCTCTGCGCTTACGAGCTTGGGCGGCTGGGCTTTCTCATCGGCGCCGCCCTGCGGCTTCAGCCCGGGGCGATGGAGGCTTTCCCGCTTTTGGCGCTCGTTACGCCGGGCGCGCTGTTTTTTCTGATGTCGCTGTTTTGGCTTGTGGACCTGCCGCGCTACAGGGTCTTCGGCCCGCTTTTTATGACGGGCAAGGGACTGAGCGCTATCACGACGGCGTTCTGGATTTTTT
>WRAL01000093.1 GCA_009780285.1 Treponema sp. | reverse complement strand
TGGGCGTGGGTGAGCGCGCCGCGCGCGGGCCACCCCCTCGACCGGCCGTTCGCCTGGGCCACGATCAAGCTGGACGGCGCGGACACCTCGCTCGTCCACGTGGTGGACGCGGGCGCCGCCAAGGCGATCAAGAAAATCCTTTTGGATTTTGGCCTGCCGCGCCTGATCATACTTGCGCTTTTCGCGCTGCTGTTTATAATGGCCGGCATTTACGGCATGAACATTCCGTCCTTTTTGGGGGACGCGCTGCGCCGCTGGGGAATGTGGGGCATTCTTGTTTTGGCAATGGTTCCCGGCATTCAAAGCGGCATAGGCCCCAACTTCGGCGTGACGGTCGGCATAGTCGGCGGGCTTTTAGGCGCCGTGCTAAGCATCGAAATGAACAATTACGGCCTTTTCGACTTTATCGCAAGCCCGGCCGGGCGCTCCGTGGCGCTGGCCACGGTCGCCATCCTTATTAGCGCGGCGCTGGGCGTGGGCCTGGGGATTCTGTACGGGATGCTTCTTAACCGGGTCAAGGGCAGCGAGATGGCCGTTTCCGTTTACGTCGGCTTTTCCGCCGTGGCCGCTTTCAACATAGTTTGGGCGCTGTTGCCGGTTCGTTCCAGCATTCTGATCCTTCCGGCCACCGGAAGCGGCCTGCGCCAGGTTATAAACCTGCGCGACGATTTCGGCGGCGCCTTCAACGACATCCTAAGCTTCGAGATCGGCGCATTTGCCGTGCCCACCGGCCTTTTGCTCCTGTTTTTTATCTGCTGCCTTTTGATGTGGCTCTTCACAAAGACTCGCCTTGGCATGATGATGAGCGCAGCTGGTTCCAATCCCGGCTACGCGCGGGCTTCCGGCATCAACGTGGATCGAATGCGCATCCTTGGCACGGCCATTTCAACCTCGCTCGGCGCGGTGGGGATCGTCGTCTACGCGCAGAGTTTCGGTTTTTTGCAGATGTACAACGCGCCCTTGATGATGGGCTTTACCGCCGTGGCCTCGGTTCTTATAGGCGGCGCGACGGTCAAGCGGGCCAGGGTTTTCGACGTTTTGCTGGGGGCCTTTTTGTTTAACGGCATTCTCACCATCGCGCTGCCCTTGGCCAACGTGATGATGCCCGACATACCGGGCGTCCCCGAAATGCTGCGCCTGATAATCACCTACGGCATTATTCTCTACGCGATGACCAAAGCCAAGGGAGGGGCTCGCTAATGTCCGACAAAACGCGCGCTGTCCTGGAAAAAACCGGGAGCGTTATTTACGAAAACAAAGTTGTGATTCTTTTCGCCGGCATGGCTCTTTTTGCTTTTTTCGCTTCCGGCGTTTCCACAGTGATGTTTTTCAGCGAGCTATTCACCCGCTTTGGACGCAATACCTTTATGGTGTTAAGCCTTTTGATCCCTGTGGTCGCGGGCCTGGGTCTCAACTTCGGCATTGTGATAGGCGCCATGTCCGCGCAGATCGCCGTGTTCCTTGTGGTGCTGTGGGGCGGGCAGGGCGTTTGGGGCGTTGCCGCCGCCGCCGCCGTGGCGACGCCGATTGCGCTTGCGCTGGGATTTTTAATAGGAAGGCTTTTCAACAAGATGAAAGGCGCCGAGATGATAGGCGGCATGGTTACGGCGCTGTTCGCCGACGGCTTTTATCAGTTCTTTTTCCTTTTTGTAATGGGCGGGGTGATCACGATCTCGAACGCTCGGCTGGTAACGCCCACCGGCGTGGGCGTGCTTAACGCCATAGACCTCGATCAGGAAAACGCCATGCGCCAGGCTTTGGACAACGTGTCTTTGTACAACGTTCTTTCCGTGGCAGTCTGGATAATTCTGGCCTTTGTGCTTGCGCTGGTGATTTTCAATCTTGTCAAAAAACAGCCTTTGAAATTGCGCGGGGCCGGCGGCTTTGCAAGGCCGCTTGTCTTGCTGGCCGTTCTCTGGCTGACATACGGGCTGAGCTTTGTCGTCGAGCCTTTTTTGCAGTTCCTCTATTACGACCGCGTGATCGGCCTTACCGCCGTGCGGCTTGTGGCGCTGTTTATGGCCTTGTACGGGGCGCATGCCCTGATCCACGCGCTTTTAGGTCGGCGCGGGGGAGTTCGCTCTTCCCTTGCAAAACCCATCGCGCAGGTCGCCGGCGCCGCGGCGATTTTTGCCGTAACGTTTTTCCCGGCGATAAACCTTGGGCTTAGCCGGGTAAGGGTTCCGATTTTTACCTATCTGATCATCGTGGGGCTTTGCTTTTTTATCAATTGGTTTTTAAGCACGCGCCTTGGACAAAACATGCGCACCGCCGGCCACGATCGCGCGGTGGCGACCACGGCCGGGATCAACGTGGACCGAACGCGCGTGATCGCGATGATCATGTCCACGCTGCTTGCCGCCTACGGCCAGATCATCATGCTTCAGAACTTCGGCGTGATGCAGACTTACGGCTCGCATTCAAACGTCGGGCTTTACGCGATAGCGGCGCTCCTTGTGGGCGGCGCCACGGTAAGCCGCGCCTCGGTCAAACATGCCGTGCTTGGCGTTATTTTGTTCCACTCGCTGTTTATCCTGGCGCCTATGGCTGGCAACCGTTTGATGGGCAGCGCTTTGATAGGCGAGTATTTCCGCGTCTTCGTCGCCAACGCCGTCATCGCGATAGCGCTTATCATGCATGCCTGGAAGCGCGTCAAAAGCAGGCGCGCGGCAAGGGCCGAGGCGAAGGCGCAGGCGGCGTAGGCCGAAAGGCGCGGCGTTCTTGCCGCGCCTTGTATCCAGGCCGGAAAGAGGCTATGCTTTAAGTATGGACGCGGCGATTCGGGCGGAACTGGACAAGCTAAAGGAACTTATCGTGGCGGCGGCGCCTGTGGAGCGGATTTATCTTTTTGGCTCCCACGCTTACGGCGAGCCGCGCAAGGATTCCGACCTCGACCTTTACGTCGTGCTGAAGGACGGGCTGCCCATGCGCGACCTTGACGCCGGCCTGCAAATCCGGCTGGCCATCGACCGCAAAAAATCCATGCCGGTTGACATTATCGCTAAGAACAAAAGCGCCTTTTTGGAAAGGCTGAATCACATCACGCTGGAAAAAAAAGTTGACAGGGACGGGATTAGGATTTATGGCTGAACAAACCAATTCGCCCTTGGAATGGAGGCTTCTCGCCGAGCGCGATCTTTCCGTGGCCGAACATTTGGCCGCGACCATGCGTCCGCTGCCAACGGAGGTTGTGGCTTTTTTCTGTCAACAGACAGCGGAAAAATATCTGAAAGGCGCCTTGGTTATTCTTGGCGTGGAGCCGCCGCGCGCGTTTTTGGACGAGCTTTGCGCTCTTCCCGAAAAGAAGCGCCCAGCGTTCGCAAGCGTGTCTACGCAATGCTCGGTGATAAGCCACTTTAGCGTGCAGCCGCGCTATGATCTTGGGCTAAGCTTGTCCGAGGACGACATGAAGACTGTTATCGCTCATGCAAAGTCCATAAGGGATTTTCTAAAGGCCGAAACGCCCGAGCTGTTCGCCGAATAGCCGCGCTTCATAAAGGAGAATCATGTGAACGATTTTTGCGGTTTTGGCGAGCTGTTGGTGGACTTTACGCCGGCCGGAGCGGGCGGGGAAATGCTTTTCGCCGTGAATCCCGGCGGCGGGGTCGCGAACATGACGGCGATGCTTGCAAAGCTCGGCGGCGGCGCGTCCTTTGTCGGCAAGGTGGGCGACGATGCGTTTGGCCGTTTTCTGGAGAAGGCGCTCGTCGAAGCCGGCGTAGAGGCTCGCGGCCTTGTCAAGGATCCTGCCTATCTTACCACCCTTGCCATCGTCAGCCTGAGCGAAAGCGGCGAGCGCGACTTCAGCTTTTACCGAAAGGAAGGCGCCGATCTAATGCTCGCCTGGGAAGAGGTAAACCGCGCGATCATCGACGAGGCGCGGGTTTTTCACTTTGGCGCCGTGTCCCTCAGCGACGAGCCTTGCAGAACGACGACGCGGCTCGCCGTCGAATACGCCAAGGCGCGCGGGAAAATCATCAGCTTCGATCCCAACTACCGGCGCTTTCTCTGGAAAAGCGAGGCCGAGGCGAAGGCCGAAATAGCGCGGCTCGCGCCCCTGGCCGACATCATCAAGGTTTCCCAGGAGGAACTGCGCTTTCTTGTCGGCGCCGAGGATCCGGAGGAAGGATCGCGGGCCTTGGCGGAAAGCGGCGCGGCCATCGCGCTTGTTTCCCTGGGCGAGCGCGGCGCGTTTTTCCGCTGCGCGCGGGGCTCCGGCCGGGTAAAGGCCCCTCCCGTAAAGGCCGTCGACACGACCGGCGCCGGCGACGCCTTCCTTGGTGCCGTCCATTACTGCCTGCGCGGAAAAAGCCTTGAGGAACTGCGGGACATATCGCCGCAGGAGCTTGCGCGCGCCGTCTCCTTCGCCTGCGCCGCCGGCAGCCTTACCGCGACGAGGAAGGGCGGGATTCCGGCCATGCCGACTTTGGCCGAGATTGGACTTGTTCGACAACTCGGTTAGTTGTCGAACGAGTCCAGCAAAATACTGCGTGTTTTGCTGTTTTCAGCGGAAATTGTTCGGAAACTGAAGTTTCGAAACAGATCTATTGAAGCCCGCATCGAGCGGCCGGCGCTAGTGTTCCGGAATATTCAAATGACGGAATGCAGGCTGAGGTAATTCCTTGCCTGGCAAGGGATTACCGAACGTTGCGATTTAGCAAACCGAATATTCCGGAACACTAGAGCCTAAAAATAATTGCAAGCCCGGCGAGAATCGCCAGGTGCAGGGGATAGAAGGCGTAGAAAAAATACTTCATCGGCCGGCCACGCTCGCCGTTATGCCCGAAAATTAAAAACGTCGATGCAAGGCAGCCAAGCGCGAATGCCGGCATCGACCAATCCATTTCCCCAACGATAACAAAGACCAGGAGCGCGGCTCCGACCATGTACGCGCCGACGACGATCGCCGGAACGATTCTTCGCGCCCTTTCGTTCGAAATTACGAGGTACAAAATCATCACCACGATCCCTATGATCTGCCAGTCCATAGTCGCTGAGATAAGCGTTCCGATTACGAAAACGGTCCAAAAAAGCGCGCGGCTCTTGATCTTTTCGTGCAGGACAAGCAGAAGCATTCCCCAAAAAATCGTGAACAAAATGTTTAGCTGGAACCACGCCGCCCCCAGCGCCAGCATGTAGGGGACTTGCGCGATCAGGCCAAAAAGAAAAAGGCGCAAAAGGTATTTTTTCAGGCTGGAAGTGCGCCCGAATCCCTCGACCGCGAGAAAGGCCATTATTGGAAAGGTAAGCCCGCCCGCCGCCAGAAGGGCAGGCTTACAAAGGCCGGCAGCGCGTCGGCGAAAACCTGGGCGGCATGGTTAAGGGTCATTCCGATTATGGCTATCCATTTAAGCTGTAGGCGTCAAAACTTTTCACGATTGCTCCTTGCCGCAGCTTACGATCTTTTTGGAAAAAAGTCCGGAGCGATTAGGGAAAAAAGTCGATTTAATGAGCCTCTTGCAAAACTCGGTTAGTTTTGCAAGAGGCTATGCAGTTTCTCGCCCTATGGGCTACGAAACATGCATTTTTTATCGGTTGCACTTGCAAACCTGAAGTTTTGCAAGTGCCTCTAATGAATTTACATTTGGATGGCAACGCGCCCGCTTGACGGCCTGAAAAAAATCAGACACAATCCCTTATGGACTGGCTATGGAGGTCGAAGTGAAAAAGAAAGTAGCGTTGCTGGCCCTGGCATTGGGTCTTTTAACGGCGGCGCTGGCCTTTGGGCAAAGCGCGGCGAGGGAAAACCAATTCGAGGGCGTGTGGGTCGCGCAGGAAGGCGCGGACACCTACCTGATAATCTTTTTGGACGGTCTTTGCGTCTGGATATACGATGACTATGACGTGGAGGTGATTCCCTACAGGGTTTCCGGCGACAGCCTGCTTTTGGACGGCGACCCCTTTGTTTTCACTGTCGTCAGCAATAACAGGATACTGCTGGAGGACGATCTGGGCGTGATCGTTCTTGACAGGCAGACTTCCGCGAATTCCGCCCTGCTCAAGGAATTCGGGTGGATTTGGTAAGAGCGAAGGATCGCGGCGTTTAGGCGGGCGCAGTGGGCTACCTTTACGAGACTCATCTTCACACCTCATTTTCCAGCGCCTGCGCCGTCTCCAAAGGCTCGGAGTATATCGCCGCCTACGTCGATATGGGCTATTCCGGCATCGTCGTAACCGATCACTTCTGGCGCGGGCACACCGCCGTTTCCCGCAAGCTGCCTTGGAAGGAATGGGTCAATCAATTCTGCAAGGGCTTCGAGGAGGCGCGCGAGGAAGGCGCGCGGCGCGGGCTGGACGTGTTTTTCGGCTGGGAGGAAACCTTCGACGGCTGCGACGACTACCTTGTTT
>WRAL01000092.1 GCA_009780285.1 Treponema sp. | reverse complement strand
GCGTTTTCAAGGTACACTGCTCTGGTATGAGCGCTTTCGTCCATCTTCACGTCCATTCCGATTTCTCGCTTCTTGACGCTTCCGCCTCGATTTCCGGCCTCGTAAAAAAGGCTCAGGCGATGGAGATGAGCCATATCGCGCTGACCGACCACGGCAACATGTTTGGCGCCATGGATTTTCTTGCGGAATGCGCGAAAAACAAGGAGCAGGGCGGCACTGTCAAGCCGATCATTGGCTGCGAAGTCTACGTTTCGCCCGGCTCGCGGCACGACAAAAAAGGCTCGGAAAGCGAGAATCACTATTATCACCTGGTCCTGCTGGCGAAAAACCGCGAGGGCTATTTCAACCTGGCGCGGCTTTGCACCAGCGCCTACACCGAAGGCTTTTACCACAGGCCGCGCGTGGATGACGAGCTTCTGGAAAGACATCGCGACGGGCTAATCGCGCTTTCCGCCTGCGTCTCCGGCGAGATTCCCCGGCTGATTCGCGCGGGAAAAATCGACGAGGCCGAAGCGAAGGCCGCGCGCTACCGCGACCTTTTCGGACAGGACGCGCCCGGCGAGCCTAACTTTTTTTTGGAGATTCAGGAGCACGGCGTGGACGCGGAAAGACTGCGGGGAAATCTTTCCCAAAGCGACATCAACCGCGAGCTCGTGAAAATATCGCGCAAGACCGGCGTTCCCCATGTCGCAACGAACGACGCGCACTACATAGAACGCGAGGATTACGAGGCGCACGACGTTCTTTTGTGCATAGGCACGGCGAAATTTCGTAGCGAGGAAAAGCGCAAAAGGTATCATGGCAGCGAATTTTACCTGAAAAGCGCCGAGGAAATGGCCGAGCTTTTCCCCGATTATCCCGAGGCCATCGCAAACACTGTTCGTATCGCCGAACGTTGCGTCACGGACGTTCCGGAAATAGGCACCACCGAGCTATCCGGGTATTTGCCGGAAAGCGAAATCCCTGAAAATTTCGACAGCGCCGACAACTACATGTGCCATCTTGCCAGCGAGGGACTGGCCGAGCGCTATGCAAGGGAAAAAGCCGAGGCCGGAAATGCATGGAACGACAGGGTGGCGCGCCTTGATTACGAGCTTGGCGTAATCATTAAAATGGGCTTCACCGGATACTTTCTTATCGTTGCGGATTTTATTCGCTGGGCGCGCGAGCAGGGCATTCCCGTTGGGCCGGGACGCGGATCCGGCGCGGGTTCCGTCGTCGCTTACGCGCTTAGGATTACCGACATCGATCCCTTTAAGTACGACCTTCTTTTCGAGCGCTTTCTAAACCCTGAACGCATTTCCATGCCGGACTTCGATATCGATTTCGCGAATTACGGACGCGACGACGTTATTAGATACGTTAACGAAAAATACGGCAAGGATCGCGTCGGCCAGATCATCACCTTTGGAACGCTTGGCGCCAAGGCCGTTATTAAAGACGTGGCGCGCACTTTGGAAATTTCGATCGACGAGGCGGACAAGATCGCCAAGCTGATTCCCACGCGAGCCGGCATAACGCTGGAACAGGCTTTTAAGGAAGAGCCGCGCCTGCGCGAGATGGAGGCGGATAACAGATACAAGGACATGTTCGCTCTCGCGCGCAAGCTGGAAGGGCTTAACAGGCAATCCGGCATTCACGCTTCCGGCGTCGTCATCGGCAAGACGGAACTGAGCGAGCTTCTTCCTCTTTACAGGGATTCCAAAACAGGCGCGATCGCGACGCAGTACAGCATGAACTTCCTTGAACGCTGCGGCCTGGTAAAAATGGATTTCCTCGGCCTTAAAACCCTCGACGTAATTGCGCGAACGGAAATCCTTATCAGGGAGAGGGGGGGGGTATATTCGAGTTTCAGCTCGGATGACATTCCGGAAGACGACGAAGCCACTTTCAAGATGCTTTGCGAGGGCAACAGCTTCGAGATTTTTCAGTTTGAATCGGACGGGATGCGCGATATATTAAAGCGCGCGAAACCCGGAAAAATCGAGGACCTTATCGCGCTGAACGCTTTGTACCGGCCCGGCCCCATGGACAACATCCCGCAATTTATCGCGTCAAAAAACGGCCGGCAGACGATCAAGTACCCGGATCCAAGCCTTGAACCCATCCTAAAGGAAACTTACGGCGTTATCACGTATCAGGAACAGGTGATGCAGGTTGCGCAGATCATCGCCGGCTTTTCCCTTGGACACGCGGACGAGCTGCGCCGCGCGATGGGAAAAAAAGATATGGAAAAAATGATCAAGGGAAAGAAGCAGTTCGTGGAAGGGGCCAAGGCTCGCGGATACAGCGAGAAAAAGGCCGAGGATATTTTCGACCTTCTAATTCCTTTTGCAGGCTATGGCTTCAACAAGAGCCACGCCGCAGCATATTCCGTGGTGGCGTATCGCACGGCGTATCTCAAGGCGAACTTCCCGGCCGAGTTTATGGCGGCTAATCTAAGCAACGAAATTAACAGCACGGATAAGGACAAGCTTTCCGAGTGCATCGAGGAAGCGCGGAAAATGGGCATTCCCATCGATCCGCCGGACGTGAACCGCTCCGGAAAATATTTCGCCATTGCCGACAGGCGCATCGTGTACGGCCTTTTAGGAATTAAAGGCATTGGCGAGGCGCCTTCCGACGAGATCGTCCAAGGCAGGCACGAGGGCCCTTACAAGGATTTTATGGATTTCCTTAGCAAGGTTGACATAAAACTTGTAGGAAAGGCCGTAATCGAAAGGCTCGTAAACACAGGCGCTTTCGACGCGCTGGGGGGAAAGCGCGAAACGATTATTGGCAACCTTGAACGTGCCGTCGAATTCGCGCAGAAACAGAAGGAAGACAAACAGTTTGGGCAGACGAGCCTTTTTGGGGATACGGACGAAAAGGAATATACTGACTTTGTGTTTGAGGACTTTCCGGAACTGGGCAAGAGCGAAAGGCTTAAAATCGAAAAACAGCTTATAGGCTTTTATTTTTCCGGGCATCCTATGGACGAGAGCAAAGAACTGTGGCAAAAAGCGGTAAAGGCCAATTTGGGAGATCCTGAAAGCCTGGAAATGGGCAGCCAGATTTTAATGGGCCTTATTAAAAGCTGCAAGGTCGTCAATTCAAAAAGCGGGAAAATGGCCTACGCGACCCTTGCCGACTATAATGGCGAAATCGAAATGATTTTTTTCCCAAAAGTTTGGGAAAGGCTTCAGGAGAGGGTCTCGGTTGATGACATAGCGATTTTTAAAGGAAAGATTGATTTTCAGAAAGACAAGGAACGGCATAGTTTTGTAGTTGATAACATCGTTAACTTTATTGAGGTGGAGGAAGCAATCGCCGCCGAAGGCGCCGCGGCGCGAAAGAGGGAAAAATTTCGCGGCGCCTGGCTCTATATGGCCGACTTAAAATCTTCCATGCTCGCAGGCGCGGCTAAAGGCAGCTATACGATAGTTGGCCAGCTTTCCGCCCTGCGCGAAACGCAGGACAGAAACGGAAACGACATGGCCTTTGGAACGCTAAGCGATTTTGAAGGGGACATCGATCTTCTGTTTTTTTCCAAGGCCTGGAACGAGGCGCGCGATCTGTTGACCGTCGATGAATTCGTCGCGCTTAAAGGCAACATCGATCCGGCCAGCGATCGCAATCCGCAAAATCCCAGCTTTAAGGTAAGCAGCGTTAAGGATATTGTAAGCCTTTGTCGCATGGCCGCGTCGAAAATGGCCGCAGGAGAAAGCCCCAAAACGCCGGCCGGAAACCGCGACCGGCGCGCGCCGGAGGAAAGCAAAAGCGCGGGAGCGCAGGAAAGCGCATCTCCGGCGCCGGCCGAACTTAATTCCATTCACATAAGACTGACAAGCGAGGCGGCGAACACGGACGACGGCATTTCCCCCCTGCGCAATTATCTTGCCGGAAACCCTGGCCCCTGCCCGGTGTTTATATACCTAGAGGCGCCCGATGGCGCCGAAAAAAAAGTGCGCGCCGCTTGCGGCCTGAGCGTCGAAGCGGAAAAAGAAACGCTTGGCGTGCTGGAAGGCTGCGCCGGCGTCGCAAAGGCATGGAAGGAAAATGCAAACATTTTTTAACGTTTTATCGCAGCTTCTCAATCTGTATTCCTTGCTCCTCTTTGCAAGGATTATGCTGACCTGGTTCAGCGGAAACAGGCGTTCAGGGCTCACGCTTTTTTTGGCGGGCATCACCGATCCCTACCTTGATTGGTGGCGGCGGAACTTCAAGCTGCGCGCCGGTTTCCTTGATTTAAGCCCTATTGCGGCGATAGCCGCGCTGCGAATGGTACAGACTGTATTCCAAAGCATAGCGATTCGCGGAACGCTCAGCATTGGATTTTTGCTGACGATAATACTTTCGGCGATTTGGTCCATCGTTTCCTTTCTTTTATGGTTTTGCATAATCGTGCTGGCGATTCGTCTTATCGGTTTTTATATGAACAAGCCCATGCAGGGAATGCTTTGGCAAATCGTGGACGCGATTTCCCAGCCTTTGATTTTCCGCATCACAAGAACGTTCTTTCGCAGACGCATTTTAAATTTTATCACGGGGATAATTTTTTGCATCGCGCTTTTGTTCCTGGCTTGGCTTGGCGGCCGATTTCTCCTGCAACTGCTTTCCGGGCTTTTGGCCGGGAATTAAAGGCCAATGGCGCAAATGCTGCTGCGTTCCCTTACCGAGCCGCTAACGGCGATTAAAGGCGTGGGCCCTGCGCTTGCCGCCAAATTCGCTCGCCTTGGCATAACGAATATCTCCGGGCTACTGGCGCACTATCCCAGAAGGTGGGAAGACAGAAGCGCGCAGGTTCCGTTAAGCGATTTTCACAAGGCGACGGTCTGCACGGAAGTTACGGCGCTTGCATGCGAATGGATTGGCGGCCCCGGCGGAAGATTTTCGGCAAAAAAGACGCCAAAAATATATGTAGAGGACGAAAGCGCGCGCGCGGCCCTTATCTGCTTTAACCGCCCTCGGCTGGCGGATCAGCTTAAGGCCGGCGCTCGATGCCATGTATATGGAAAATTTCAATATAATTCGCGCTTTAGCGAAATCCAGTCAACATCATTTGAGGTTAGCCTTTCGCGGGACGACAACAAAACGGCCTATGGCATTTTTCCCGTCTACCCTCTTTGCGCGGGACTCGAACAGTGGATGACGCAGCGCTTTATTGGAAGCGCGGTGGAGGAATACGCGCAGCGATTGGAAGACGAGCTTCCGGCCGAAATACGCGAAAGGGACGGGCTTTTGTCAAAGGCCGCGGCGATAAAGGCGATACACCTTCCGCTTTCCTTCGAGGAGCTTGAAAACGCCAGAAAAACGCTGATGTACGAAGAGCTTTTTTATCTTTCGATGGCCGTGTGCAGAAGAAGCGCCGCGAGGAAACATTTTAAGCGCAATGCCTTGGATGGTAAGGAAGCCGTTCCCTTTACCCCTTTGCAAAAGCATCTGCTTGAACGGCTGCCCTTCGCGCTCACGCCCGGACAAAGCGGCGCGATTGCGGAAATAAACGCCGACATGCGCCATTCCCGCGCGGGCTTTGCCATGTCGCGCCTTTTGCAGGGCGACGTGGGATCCGGAAAAACCCTTGTGTCCTTTTTCGCGGCGCTGCGTGTTGTCGATGAGGGCGCGCAGGCCGCGATTATGGCGCCGACTGAATTGCTTGCGCGCCAGCATGCGCAGAGCGCCGCGCAATTGCTTGAGCCTTTAGGCGCGCGAATAGCGTTTTTGACGGGAAACGTAAAAAGCGCAGGAAGGAAAACCCTTTTACGGCACCTTGGCGCTGGCGAGATTGACATTGTGGTGGGAACCCATGCACTTTTTTCCAGGGACGTTCAATACAAAAACCTTAAGCTGGTGGTTGTGGACGAACAGCACCGCTTTGGAGTTATGCAGCGTTCCCAGATTATGGGCAAAAGCCTTAATTCAACTGGCGCGGGAGCGCATTTGCTGATGATGAGCGCTACTCCAATTCCGCGCACCCTTGAGCTTACCCTTTTTGGCGACATGGAAGTTTCGATAATTCGCGACATGCCGCCGGGAAGAAAGCCCGTAAAGACGCACCTTGCGCGCGAATCCCTAAGCGAAGGCCGCGTTTACGACTTTGTTCGCCGCAAGCTGGAAGCCGGGGCGCAGGCGTATTTTGTCTATCCTTTTATCGAAAACGATCTTACGCAGGATGGCGGAGATCTAAGCCTGAAGGACGTTGTTTCCATGGCGCAAAGGCTCGAGACAAAAATTTTTCCAGGCTTTTCGGTGGCGCTTGTCCACTCGCGATTAAGCGAAGAGGAAAAACGCAAGACAATGGATCTTTTTAGAAAAGGGGAAATAAAAATTCTTGTCGCCACGAGCGTTGTCGAGGTTGGCGTTGACGTGCCAAATGCAAGCTGCATGGTGATAGAGCGCGCCGAGCGCTTCGGCCTTTCCGCCCTGCATCAGCTCCG
>WRAL01000091.1 GCA_009780285.1 Treponema sp. | reverse complement strand
CGCGACCGCCGGCCGCAGGGGGCCACCGATCAAAAGCCCTAGATCCCAAAGGCCGCGAGGCCCAAGCCCGCGTTAAAAATCAAACGATTCCGGATCCGCGCCGTAACGCTTGTCCGCGCTTAAAAACAGCGCCTGAAAGTCCGCGTCGCAAAGCTCGAAGTCGAAAATGCCGGCGTTCTCGGTGATGCGCTCCTTGCTCGACGACTTTGGAATGTTCGCAAAGCCGCGCTGCAGGCCCCAGCGCAGAATGATCTGCGCCGGAGTCTTCCCGTACTTTTCGGCAAGGGCCGCAATTCGCGGATCCTTAAGCGTGTTGCCCTGTCCCATCGGGCTCCAAGGCTCGAACAGAATGCCCTTGCCCTTGCAGTAGTCGGCAAGCTCCACCTGCGTCAGCTCCGGCGAGCATTCGCACTGGTTTACCGCCGGCGCGATATCGGAAACGGCGAAAATGTCCTGCAAATGATGAACGTGAAAATTGCTCACGCCCACGGCTCGCGCCTTCCCGCTTTTGTAAATCTCCAAAACCTTTTGCCAGGATTCCACGTACTTGCCCGGCACCGGCCAGTGGACCAGATACAGGTCCACGTAATCCATGCCCAGGCGCCCAAGGCTTTCGTCGATGGCCGAAAGCTGCCTGCCCTGTCTCATGTCCTCGTTCCAAAGCTTCGTCGTCACGAAAACCTCGCCGCGCGCAAGCCCGGAATCCTTTATCGCCCTGCCCACGCTGGCCTCGTTCCCGTAGATCGCCGCCGTGTCTATATGCCGGTAGCCAAGCTCCAGCGCCCACTTTACGGCGCTGTAGGCCTCCTCGCCGTCCTTCATCCTAAACGTCCCAAGCCCCAGATAGGGCATCTCAACGCCGTTGTTGAGTTTTACTTTCGATGACAAATCCATCGCGTTCCTCCTTCTCTGATTGCGGTTTCGCCTTTATAGTGCGGCGCGGGCGGCGCCCTGTCAACTCGCTCTCGCCGGCTTGAAAAATAGGGCGATAGCGCGGCCCGCGCGGCGCTTGACGAACCTTCCCCCTGACTACTTGACATGACGTAGTAGTTTCGCTATGCTTTAGCCAATGGCAGGCGAAAAGGAAAAAACGGAAATCAGCCCCGACGTGATACGCGGCTACATCGACCTTATGATACTGCGGGCGCTGCGAGACGGGGATTCTTACGGCTACGAAATTTCCAAAACGATAGCGCGCATTTCCCGGGGCAGCTACGCCATGAAGGAGACGACGCTGTACTCGGCCTTTTCGCGCCTGGAAAAGCTCGGGCATTTGCGCTCGTATCCCGGCTCCGTTTCCGGCGGGCGCGAGCGCGTCTACTATTCGCTGACCGAAGCCGGAAAGCGGCGCTACCAAAAAAAACGCGACGAATGGGCGCTGACGAAGGACCTGATCGAAAAGTTTGTTATCGAAAATTAGCAGGAAGGAGGACGAGGATGGACGCGATTGAGACGTATATTGACAATGTTTTTGCCGCTTTTGCGAAGACGGAAAGGGCGCTGGCGCTGAAGCGCGAGATGCTGGCAAGCATGGAGGAAAAGTACGACGATTTGAGGCGCGAGGGCAAGAGCGAGCACGAGGCCGTGGGCGCCGTGATCGCGAACTTCGGAAGCATCGAGGAGATCGCCTCGGAACTGGGAGCGCTCGGCGCGGGCGGCGAGGCCGAGCCGGATGCCGGCGTCGATTTGACCGGCAAAGGAAAGGCCGAGAAGATCGTCGGGATCGTGACGCGCGTTTATTGGCCGGCGGTAACGGCGGCGTTTCTGCTCTGGGGCTTTCTCGGCGGCGGCTGGGCAACAAACTGGCTGATCTTTCCCGTGGCGGCCGTCCTGCGCGTTGTCTTTCTCCGCGCTTTTCGCGGCGGAACCGGCGCGCGGCTTCGAAAAAAGAGCGGATAGCGCCTCGGCTTGCTCGGGGGTCGGAGCATGACGTTGGCGCCATTCCTTTGCCGGCTTGAAAAACCGGGCCGTTCGGTGTAGCCTATGGCATGAAAACAAACGCCGTCGCTTCTTACCTTTCCTCCACGCCCCCGGAAAAAATCGACGAGGGGCTTTTGGCCTACCTTTGCGGCCTTTCGCGGGTCGCGCAGGTCGCGCCGGAGGTCGCGCGCTCCGTCGTCCTTGAGCTGGAAAGCCAGCGCAGGCGCATCAAGCTGATCGCCAGCGAGAACTACTGCTCTATGGCCGTCCAGCTCGCGATGGGAAACCTCCTTACCGACAAGTACGCCGAGGGCGTTCCCGGCCACCGCTTTTACGCCGGAAACGAGAACGTGGACGAGATCGAGGCGCTGGCGGCGCGCGAGGCGCGCGAGCTTTTCGGCGCCGAGTACGCCAACGCGCAGCCCCATTGCGGCGCCGACGCGAACCTGCTTGCCTTCTGGGCGATCCTTTCCACCCGTGTCGAAAAGCCGGCGCTGGAAAGGCTCGCCACGACGAACCTTTACGCGCTGAACGACGCCCAATGGGCCGAGCTTCGCGCCGAGATGGGAAACCAGCGCCTGCTCGGCCTTGACTACTATTCCGGCGGGCATCTGACGCACGGATACCGGCACAACCTTTCCGGCCGGATGTTCGAGGCGCATAGCTATTCGGTAAGCCGCGAGACTGGCGTCCTTGACTACGACGAGATCGAAAGGCGGGCGATGGACGTCCGCCCGCTGATCCTTCTGGCCGGCTATTCGGCCTATCCGCGCAGGATCGACTTTAGGCGCATGAGGGAGATCGCCGACAAGTGCGGCGCCGTCCTCATGGTGGACATGGCGCACTTCGCCGGCCTGGTCGCCGGCAAGGTTTTTGCTGGCGACTTCGATCCGGTTCCCTGGGCGCATGTCGTCACCACCACCACGCACAAGACCCTTCGCGGCCCGCGCGCCGGCCTCGTCCTTTCCACGGCGGAATTCGCCGAGGCGCTGGACAAGGGCTGCCCGCTGGTGATGGGCGGCCCGCTTCCCCACGTCATCGCGGCCAAGGCCGTGGCCTTCAAGGAAGCGATGGGCGAGGATTTTCGCGCCTACGCGCAGTCCGTAGCGGACAACAGCGCCGCGCTGGCCGAGGCCTGCATGGGCGAGGGGCTGAGCGTGCTCACAGGCGGAACGGACAATCATCTTCTATTAATAGACGTCGCGCCGAAAGGGCTTACCGGCCGGCAGGCGGAAAGCGCTCTGCACGAATGCGGGGTAACGCTTAACCGAAACAGCCTTCCCTTCGATCCCAACGGACCCTGGTACACCTCGGGCCTGCGCCTGGGAACCGCGGCCGTCACCACGCTGGGCATGGGAAAGGCGGAAATGCGGGAGATAGCCGGGATCATGGCGCTGGCGCTGGGCGGCGCCAGCGCGGCGACGGCCAAGGGCGGGGAAAAAAGCCGGGCCAAGTACGTAATGGAAAGCGGCGCGAAGGCTCAGGCCCTCGATCGGGTGGCCGGCCTTCAGGCGCGCTTCCCGGTGTACCCGGAGCTTGATCTGGGCCTTTTAAAGCGGGCCTTCGCGAGCGATGGCGAGTAAGATGCGCATCCCTGAATACCCGGATTTCGCGCCGCTTACCGCCGACCTCAAGGAAGAGATGCATCCACGCCTGGCGCTCACCCCGGACGGCGTTTCCGAGTTCACCTTTTCCGGCCTGTACCTTTTCAGGGAGCGCTACGGCTACAAAATAGCGCGCAGCGGGCCGAACGGCGCGCTCATCGTTTCCGGAACGCAGCCGGCGGACTCGCACGGCGGCGCCCATGCCGGGAAAAAATTCTTTCTGACCCCCTGCGAGGCGCCGGATCGCGCCGTCGTCGAATCGCTTTTCGCCGGGCACGATTACTGGAAGAACATATCGGAAAGCGTTCTTTCCGGCGCGCGGAGGATCCTCGCCGACATAGGAATCGAGGCCGTCGAGGACAGGGACAATTTCGACTACCTTTACGAGCGCGCCGAGCTTGCCGAGCTTGCCGGCAAAAAGTACCACAAAAAGCGCAACCTCGTTCAGCAGTACCTTAACCTTCACGCGCACGAGGAGCTTCCCCTTACGAGCGAGCTCGTTCCCGCGGCGCTGGGGATTCTCGACGAATGGCGCGAGGAGCGGGGCGAGGGCGACTACCGGGCGGCGCGCGAGGCGCTGGAGCTTTTCGACAGCCTGGCGATGAAGGGCCGCCTTTATTTCGCCGACGGAAAGCCGGCCGGGTACTGCCTGGGCGAAAGCCTTGCCAAGGGCCGCATGTTCGCCGTGCATTTCGAGAAAGGGCTCGAGCGCTACAAGGGCATTTACCAGTTTATCAACAAGGATTTCGCCGCGAGCCTTCCGGGCTTTTTCACTCACATAAACCGCGAGCAGGATCTGGGCGACGAGGGGCTGCGCCAGGCCAAGACGACCTATAGGCCGGCCGGCTTTGTCGTGAAGTACCGCGCCTGTCCGGCGGGGCGGGAATAATATGGGCTACCTTACCGGCTTTCACGCCATCGAGGAAAGCATCAGGGCGCGCGCCGCCGCCGGCCTGGAAAGCGGGCCGCTGTTGCTGGCCAAGGCCGGCCCGCGCGCAAGGGAAATCGTGGCGCTGGCGACCCGGCAGGGGATTCGCCTGGAACGAATCGGCGCGCACGAGCTTGACCGGATCGCGCCGGACAACAAGGGAATCGCGCTTTTGGTCGAGGATTCGGCGCCGGCGGCGGGCCCGGCGAGCGTGGAGGAATTTCTGTCCGGCCTTGGCGAGCGCGAAAGCGCCCTGGCCTTGATCCTGGACGAGATCACCGACCCGCACAATTACGGCGCGATCCTTAGAAGCTGCGACCAGTTCGGCGCGGACGTCGTGATAAGCCGAAACCGCCGCAGCGCGAAGAACGCCGACGCGGTGGCCAAGACCTCCGCCGGCGCCTCCGCCTGGGTCGCGCAGGCCGAGGCGCCCAACCTGGTGCGCGCCCTCGGCCAGCTAAAGGACGCGGGCTTTTGGGTCTACGCCGCCGATCCCCGAGGCGAGCCGGCGCACAAGGTCGACCTTCGCGGCCGCGTGGCCCTCGCGCTGGGCGCCGAGGGCTCCGGCGTTTCCCGCCTGCTCGCGGAAAGCTGCGACGGCCGCGTCGGGATTCCCTCGATAGGAAAAATCGACTCGCTTAACGTTTCGGTGGCCGCCGGCGTGCTTCTGTACGAGGCCCGACGGCAGCGCCTTACGCGCGGCGGCGCCTAATGGCGGAAGCGAGATGAGCCTGCGCATTTTGCCATTGATTCCCGCGCTACGGGAGGTTATGCTTAGGGCAGGATGTTGCCCAAGCTGACCGGCGCGGGATAGTGTTTTGAACGAAGGAGTTTTTTATGGCGGAAAAGATGAAAGTTCCTTATACGCATCCTGATGGCAGCGTAACCACGGAGGTTGGCGCTCTCATTGACGTAATCGAATCGAAGGAACCTTGGTCAGAATACGCGCTTGCCGATGGAACGAAAATTCGGAAAAAAGAAGCCTTGGTGAGCCTGATAAAGTATGAAGGCATAATCGATCCTGACGACGTTCATGGGGATAGCTTTTTAGGATCAAATAATGAAGAAGCCAAAAGATGGATAAAAATTGACGAACGGTTGGAATATCTTGATGAAGTATTCTATGAAGATGAGGATGAAGAAGAAAGCAGGGAAAAGTATCAACGGACAAAGCGGATTTTGTTGCGCGCGCTGAAGCGCTTTACCTGGACAAGGCCGCCATTTATCGGAATCGCCGATGGCGGCCAGATAGTGGCGGAATGGCACGACGGAAGGGACTATAAAATTATTTCGATAATACCGCGCAGCCACGATAATATTTGTTTTTCAATTATCAACAAAAATGGAAATACCTTGCAGATAGAAAGCTGCATGGAATCTCTTGAAAAAGATGCGCCTAAAGAGCTGTCAATGGAATCCATAAAATAACATGAGCGTTCTCCCTGATGAGGATCACTACACGCGTTTTTGCAAAAGAATTCAAGTGCAGGGAGGGAAGGTTTTATCTTCAGCGTTCATGCTTCGGTCAATAGATACGGACGGACTTTCAGGCGATCATTTTGAGCACTTCGCCAGCAATAATTATGAGCAAATACTTGAAGCGTTGAAAGCAAGAGGATTTAAAGGCATAAACGACGAAGCCTATTTCGCGACGCTCAATTGCCGCGACATAATCGATTCGTCAAAGCAAATGTTATACTGCATAAAGCAGGATAAGAGAAACTCCCATGCATTGCTGATCGGCCTTGAGCAAGGAGACGCCTCCATGTCAGAACGTTTGGTAACGCTCGTAAAAGAGAAAAAACGGATCGGCGACATAAGATCGCCCGCGCCCTCGGCTAGCTAAAGGGCGCGGGCTTTTGGGTCCACGCCGCCAATCAGCTGATGCCGGCGGCGCCTAATGCCCGTTCTGAAGCTCGGCTATCGCCTCGATTTCCACTAGGGCGTTTTTCGGAAGCTGCTTCACGGCCACGGTCGAGCGCGCCGGCTTCCCGGG
>WRAL01000090.1 GCA_009780285.1 Treponema sp. | reverse complement strand
CCCTCGCGCGTATGCCCTGCGGCTGGCGGGCGCGCGGGCGCCGAGGGCATTTGGAGCGCAGCGACATGACCGAGGTCCCGCGCGCGGCTGAGCGTCGGGGCCCCCCGATCAAAGGCCATCAATCAAAAGGCCGCGAGGCCCGCCCTCCGCTTGACTTTTCCCGCCAAGCCCGTTACCGTAAAAAACAATGAAAGCCGTTATTGCCGAAGGGCTGACCAAGGCCTACGCGGGGGACAAGCTCGCCCTGAACCGCGCGTCCTTTTCCATTAACGAGGGCGGAATCTTCGGCTTTCTGGGGCCGAACGGCGCCGGAAAAACGACCGCCGTAAAGCTCCTTAACGGAATGCTCTGCGCGACGGAAGGGTCGTGCAGTGTTTTCGGCATCGACCCTTGGCGCGAGCCGGAGAAGGCCCACGCGCTCTGCGGCGTGGTAACGGAAAAGGCGCAAATGTATAATAACCTTACCGGCCTTCAAAACCTGGTCTTTTTCGGCGAGCTTTTTGGAGTCGCCGCGAGCGAGAGCGCGCGGCGGGCCGTGGAAATCCTCGCGCGCCTCGATCTTATCGACGCGAAGGACGGAAAGCTTTCGACCTATTCGACCGGAATGCGACAAAGGCTTTCGCTGGCGCGCGCGATGATCCACAGGCCGAAAGTCCTGTTTCTCGACGAGCCAACTTCCGGCCTCGATCCCGAAAGCGCGCAAAACGTTAACAATATGATAAAGGAGCTCGCGCGCGATCTGGGAACCACTGTTTTTCTTTGCACGCATCAGCTTAGGTACGCCGAGGAAGTCTGCAGCGAATACGGCCTTATAAGCGAGGGCTCCTTGCTCGCGCTGGGATCCCTCGACGATCTGCGCGCCCAGGTTTCTTCCGGGATCACCGTTACGATTCGCGCCGCTAACCTTCGGGCTTTCAGCCCGCCAGCCGGCTTGCCGTTCCGCAGGGAAGGCGAGCTTGCGCATTGGGACGTCGCGTCGCGGGAGGAAATCCCGGCGCTGGTAAAAAGCATCGTAGAGGGCGGGGGAAAAGTGTACGAGGTAACGGCGCGAAAGCCTTCCCTCGAGGAAATTTATTTCGCGCTTATCGAAAAGCGAAAGGGGTCGCAATGATAAACGGAATGCAGGCGGCGATAATTAAAAAAGATATTCGCGCGATTATTTCCAACAAGCGCATGTTAAGCGTTTTGATCATCGTGCCCATCGTTATGGCCATTGGGATGCCGTTGAGCCTTGGCCTGTCGATTTTGCTTGCGCCTCTTGACGGCTCGAACATCGAGCAGTTTTCCTCGATGCTTGGGCCTTCCGGCCTTGCCTCCGCGCTTGACCTAACGAGCGAGGTGGAAGTGCGCCGCGTGGTTTTTGGCATGCTCTACAATAATATCCTGCCGTTATTTTTTCTGATGATTCCCATAATTACATCCTCGGCGATGGCGGCAAGCGCCTTTGTCGGCGAAAAAGAAAGAAACACTTTGGAAACGCTGCTTTACTGTCCCTTGCCGCTTAACAAAATCTTTAGCGCGAAAATAATCGCGTCCTTTCTTGTCGGCTTCGCGATTTCGCTTATTTCGTTCGTGGTGATGACGGCGACGATTCTGTGCGGAAGCCTTTTCCTTATAGGCGCCGCGATAACGCCCGGGCTTATTTGGTTTGCCGTTTTGCTCCTCGTGGCTCCGGCCGTGTCGTTTATCGCGATCAGCCTGATCGTGCGCGGCTCGGCCAAGGCGCAGTCCTCCGAGGAGGCGCAGCAGCGGGGCGCGCTTTTGGTGTTGCCGGTGGTGCTTTTAGCCGTGGGCCAGTTCGCCGGGCTTTTAATGCTCAGCGCCTACGTCATTCTTGTAGGCGGCGCGGCGCTCGCCCTTGTCGCCTGGCTTTTGTTCCGAGGCCTGTTCGCCAAGTTTAAGTACGAGACGCTTTTGCGCTAGACAAGCGCGCTATTTTGTCCAATCTTCAATTCTCAACCCGGATATTCTATCAAATTCATGCCGATTATTTGTTACCAATATCATGTTTAACGATCTTGCATGCGCGCCTATTAGCATATCCAAAGGTCCAATAAGGCATTTGTTGTCTTTTAATTCTTTCTTAAGCGATCCATATTCTTTGGCAGCTTTAGCATCAAAATTTTTAATTTCTAATATTGTTAAGAATTCCATTAATGCTATTCTGTTTTTCGGTATATATTCCCTTGCGGCATTTTCAATCCCAAATTCCAGTTCCGCCAATGTTATGCTCGATATATATAATCCCTCGCGTTTATTTTCCTTTAGGCGATCTAGTGTATTTTGATATTTCTTTTTTATAATAAAAACACACATATTCGTGTCAAGCAAATACATTAAAAACTTTCCCTTCCCTGGTCTTCCCCTTGAAGTCTGCCCTCGGACATAAAATCGTCGGAAAAATTATTCAGGCCGTGCAAAAATACTTCCCATTCCTTGTCAGCCGGAAATAAAATAACGGCCTCTCCAATCTTTTTGATGTATACGTTTTCTCCAGCAAATTGGTATTCGTGAGGAAGGTTTACCGCCTGATTTTCTCCATTCGCAAAGATATTCGCAGTCTGCATGCCATTCTCCTTGGTTCCATTGCATTAACGGCCCTGGCTTTAGAATACGCATAAAAACACCGGCTGTCCAGCGCCGCCGCGAGTCTTGCCTCGGCGCGGAGAAAAGGGCATTTGCAGCGGGCATCGCCCTCATGCCCGGTCTTTTCCCGTACCCATCATCGACAACCAGGCGCTGACATCCTCCTCGCAGGCGGCGCGGCGCTCGCCCTTGTCGCCTGGCTTTTGTTCCGAGGCCTGTTCGCCAAGTTCGGGATCTGCCTGGAATGCCGGCGCTCGCCCAAAAGGGGCAAATCAGCTCGCGGGTCATTGATTGTTTTTTCGTTATATTATATAATTAGAGCAATGGCCGATACTGCCGCACCGAATTATTTGGATATCCTCTCTCATGCGCTTCTCGCGAAGCGGATCGCGCTTGAAAAAGTGGAAGTTCCCAAGCTGAAGGACGAGCTTCGCCTGTTCCAGACCTCGTTTTCCGCCCTTTACGGGATTTTCCTGCGGAAAAAGCTCATCAGCGAGGATCCCTACAAGCAGGAAAGCAAGATCACCGAGATCGAGGTGCCGGAGACGGGGCCCCTTAACGAGGCCAGGCGCAGGGAGCAGATTTCCATTCGGCTGGCCGCGCTGGACAGCCAGCTCGATTTTCTCGTAAATTTTTACCAATTTACCGTTGAATACCTCAATATAGGCAGAATACGGAAAGTAGCGGGGCTGGTCAGCTATATCGACTGGATCAATCTTACGCCGGATTCCAAGTTCACCAATACGAAGGTGGTGGCGGAAATCGCGGTGAATTCCAAGTCCGGCGACAGCATGACCATGAGCATCATAGGGGAGGCCCTGACGAAGCTGTCGAAATGCACGGCCTCCATCCTGACCATCCTCAAGGGCCTGACGATCTATCACAAGGAAAACTACAAGCTGGCGGTTCGCGGCGCGATCAGGGACATTCCCGCGTCCGAGGCGACGCTTGCCAACGTCAAGAAAAAGGTGCAGGAGGCGGCGCCCGGCGCGCCCATGTACCAGGACCTGCTCGCCGAAGTGATAAACGAGGACTATTCCCAGAGCGGCCAGGAGCTGAAGGACGCGGTGGCGAAGTCGCTGAAGGTTTCCGCCGAAACCGCCAAGTCCGCCGCGCCCAAGGTCAACTACAAGGGCATCCTTCTGAACGGCGCGCGCGCCATGGGCCTTTCCGCCTCTGTCATGGTGGAGATCGCCGGGAAAATCACCGAGAACGAGATTGTCCTGGCAAGCTCCAAAAAGAGCTTCATGGAAAGGCTGCGAAAGCTGTTTCGTACCTTGCTAAACTATGGGCCGGAGCCGGTGGTTTACGAGCTTACTTTCACGGATCCCATTAAGGGAACAAAATCGACGGAAATCCTGGACTTTCATCAGTTCTGCGCCAGCCTCGACAAAAGGATCAAGGCGCTTCTGGGGATGGGCGTGTCCGGCGCGGTGATCGCCAAGCTGCGCGTGATGTCCGAGGAGCAGATTTTCGGCTATCTGAGCCGCGTCGTGAAGGACATGCAGGGCTTCTACCGCACCTTGGTCGCCCTCGACGAATATTTCAAGTCCTCCTCCGGCTCGGCCCGCAGCAGAATCAAAGGGATAAGGCCGGAATTGGCCAGCGTGAAAAACTGCATAGTCAAGGTTAACCAGACCATGTACGACTACAGCTCGGCCAAGGAAGAGGCCGAGCAGATCAGGCGGCTATGCGCCGGCGTCGGGGAAGAATAGGTGTCCGCGCCATCGCGAAGGCCTCAAGCGCCAGGAGGCGCGGATAACATGAATTTTCGCCGAACGCGGATGCCGCCGGCTTTTTTCGTCGCTGCGGTTTTCGCGATCGCGCTGAGCGGATGCGCTTCCTTGGGCCCCGACGGCTCGCCGGGGACGGCCGCCGATGCGGGAAACGACGACTTCGTTACCTCGCGCCCTCGCGTCGACTCGCGCGACGAGCTTATCGTGGTTTTTACCCCCGGAAAGGTCGAGCTGGACTTTCGCCTTTCGATAATGGCGAACGAGGCGCAGATATTCACGGCCATTTACGAGGGGCTTTTTACCTACCACCCGGCGACGGCGCTTCCCGTTCCGGCCCTGGCCGAGGACTGGAACATTTCGCCGGACGGCAGCGAATGGACTTTTACGATAAACCGCGACGCGCGATTTTCCAACGGCGATCGCATCACTTCCGACGATTTTAGGCGATCCTGGCTTTCGCTTCTTGAGCCGGAGCGAGAGGCGCCCTACTCGAACCTTTTCGACGTGATCGAGGGCGCCCGCGACTTTCGCCTGGGCCTCGCGACTGACCCAAGCGGCGTGGGCATAAGCGCGCCGGATCCCAGGACCTTGGTCGTCAAGCTCAACGCGCCCACGGTTTTTTTCCCCTCGATGCTCTGCCATCATGCCTTTAGCCCGATTCACGCGTCCATGGTGGATTCGCAGGATTGGTCGGGCCCGGGCCACGTTTCAAGCGGCGCCTTTCGCCTTGCGGAAATTAACGAAAGCAGGATTGTTCTCGAAAAAAACGAATTTTACTGGAGCGCAGTCGATGTCGTTCTGTCGAGAATCGTCGTCAGATTCGCCGATGACGACGAGGCAAGCGCCCTTTGGAATTCCGGCGAGGCTCTTTGGATCCACGGCAACGTCAACTTTGACACGCTTGTCGATCACAGCGGAATAAGCGTTCACGCGCTGTTCGGAACGCACTTTTATTTTTTGCGCTCCGGGGAGGCGCCCTTTGACGACTACCGGGTTCGCAGGGCGCTTGCGCTGGCGCTGCCCTGGGACGACATTCGCGCCGGCTATTTCCTTCCCACGCGAACCCTTGTCGGCTCGCTTGCCGGCTATCCACGGGTGGCCGGGATTGGGGACGGCGACCTGGCGCAGGCCAGGCGCCTTCTTGCGCTGGCCGGCTTTCCCGACGGCGAAGGAATGCCGGAAATTATTTTTCGGATAACGCCCTCGCAGGACGCGGCGCGCATAGTCTCGATGATGGGGGATGCCTGGCTTGAGAATCTGGGCGTGTCGTCCCGCATCGAGGTCGTCCCTTACGACGAATACATCGATTCGCTTAACCTCGACGGCTATCATGTGGGCTCGATGTCCTGGATCGGCAATTTCCCCGATCCTTACAGCTTCCTTAAACTTTGGCGCGCCGATTCCAACCTGAACGTGGCGCGCCTTTCCGACGACGACTACGAGGAATTGATGGAACGCTCGATGTTCGAGCAGGGCGCCGAGCGCCTGGCCACGCTTGCCGAGGCCGAACAGCTCCTTCTTGAACGCGGCGTGATCATGCCCATCACCTTTTTGCCCTCGGTAAACGTTATCGACCGGCAGGAACTGGAAGGCTGGTTTCCCAGCGCGCTGGGCATTCATCCTTTCCGATACTTGGGCTTTAGGGAATTCCGCCCGCTTCCCAACGTAGCCGGCGCGTTTTTTCGCTAGCCGCGAGCGCATATGCGCCAGGTAAACCGCGCCGCGGCCATGCCGGCTTTTATCCTCTGCGCCCTGCTTTTCGCCGCCTGCGGCGCGCCGGCCGCGCAGGAATACCCGCCCATACCCGAAGAGCTTTTTGAAATCTCGCGGCGAAACCGCGAGGCGGCGCAGCCGCCCTTTCACGAGGACTTTGCCAGAATCGTCGACGGCTACATGCCGCGCGGCCTTTCCTTCGAGCGCGACGAGGAAATCGCCGAAGTCCTGCGGCGGACTTTCGTTCCCCTGCCGGAAGGCAGTCATTCCAGGGCGGCACGGCCCGGAACGGACCTCTTTGGACTGCGCGCGCGGGAGGACCTGGCCGAGGAACTCTTTTTCCTTTTCGACCTTCTGCGCTATGGCTACGGCGCCTACGAATACTTCGGCGGCGACGATGTCTTTCTTCCCCGGCGCGACGCGGCGCTGGAACGCCT
>WRAL01000089.1 GCA_009780285.1 Treponema sp. | reverse complement strand
TCAGATTATCGATATAAACTGATAGTATTCCAAAATGTCCGGGGCCGCCGCTTCAGGCAACCCCCCAATTCCTTTTTCTGACAGGAGCCATTATGAAAGATCGAAAGCGAATTGTTTTTTCGCGCCGCGGAGCCGTTGCGCTCGTCGCCTGCATTTTGGGAGGGCTGGCGCTTGTATTGTCCTCGTGCGGAGACAAGGGGGAATCCCCGGAGCCGGCAATTAGGGTAACGCTTAATTACGACAACGCGCAGGGAACGGGGGGCCCCAGTCGTTTGGACGCGACTAACGGGCGGGTTACCCTTCCGGACATCAAAGGCACGTATACCAAGGGCTCGCAGGTCTTTGCCGGCTGGTCAAAGGCGCTGGGCTCCGGCATGATCTATCCGCCCGGGACTTTCCCGCCCGCGGACGAACCCGCGCTCACGACCCGCACGACGGCTATGTACGCGGTCTGGGTAAACGAGGCGCCGGGAGCGCACGCGGAATTGCGCTTCCATTGGGGAGGAAGTTACGACGGCCAGCAGGCAACGGATACGGTCAGAATACCGCCAAATATGGGCACGAAGCTTCCGGGCGCCGAGAGGACCAGGGAGGGCTTCAATATGCTAGGCTGGAGCGTGAATAGCCATACTGCGGCCGTCGATTACCAGCCCGGCGCCAATTTCGAGGGCAGGGCCAGCGGCGCGGCGGACTTTTACGCGGTCTGGGAGTCTACCGGAGCGAGATTCACCATTACCTTCGATTCGAACGGCGGAAACGGACCGGCCAACAACACGCTTCAATACCTGATCAGCGACAATGTGGCAACCCTGCATGACGGAACCGGCTTTAACAGGAATTATCGCCAGCTGAAGGGCTGGAGCACAAGCCCTACCCTAACCGCTGAAGGAACGGACGGCATTGGCGGCTTCTACGACCTTGGTTCCTCCAGTTACGCAGGCAGAAGTACTATTACGCTGTACGCCGTTTGGCACCAGCCTCAAGTAGAGCTGAGCTTCGAGGCTAATTTTTCCGATAATCCCACCTATGAAGGCTCCGGCAGCCCGCCGACAACGCTGTCCCTGGGTTGGGGCGATAGTTACACTTTCAGCGACGATGATCACAGTCTTACGATGAGCGAACATGCATTCAGAGGCTGGAAGCTCGTCCCCACTGCGCCCAATCCCTTGGGAGGAGTTGGGCACATCCACAGCGTCGGACACCCTCAAAACTATGCCGCCACTGAAACGCTTTACGCGCATTGGGCATTGACAAGTGAGCCGAACGTGGATCTTGTAGCGGCAAGCAGCCGAGTCGTGAGGAACGGATCCACGACCTTCACGGCCACGCTTTCCGGCGGCGGGATTACGGCCGCTGGCGTGGAGTTTTCTTCCGTAGGCGGCGGCGCGATTGAAGGCATTCAAGTTAATGGCCTTACGATAGCCGGAACCCTTAGGGTGGGCGACAGCGACATGGGGCAAGGCTATAACTCGCTTGATCGCGATAGCGAGGGCACGATCTATATAAGGGCGACGCTCACGGAAGACCTCACCAAGACTTGGGAGATTCCAATTAGAATCTACGGGGCCCGAACGGTTGGCGAATGGAAAGAGGTGAGGATAGGCCAGGACAATACCATGGCGATCACCTGGGACGGCAGGCTTTACGCCTGGGGACGCAACCAGCACGGGCAGCTTGGCCTTGGTTACGATAACCCCGATCATGTCACAGCACCCGAGCAAGTTGGCGGCAGCACCGATTGGCTCGAGGTAAACGGCGGCCTTAACCACAGTCTGGGCATCAGAGGCGCCAGCCTCACGACGGGCGGAACTCTCTGGGCCTGGGGGCAAGGGGCAAATGGAAAGCTTGGCACTGGCAATACATCGGGTATGCATAATCCCACGCAGGTGGGCACTCTCACCGACTGGGTGTACGTTGCCGCCGGCGACGAAAATTCCTATGGGATACGATCGAACGGCGAGCTTTACGCCTGGGGCATCGCGACATACGGGCGCGTAGGCGACGGCCAGTCCACCACGAATCGGACGGCGCCGGTTCAGGTTGGAAGCGCGGATCAGATAGCCGATGCCGCTTGGCAGTTCAAGTCCGTGTCCTCGGCTTACCAACATACCGTGGCCATTAGGCAGGACGGAACCCTTTGGACCTGGGGAAGGAACGACAGAGGGCAACTCGGGCCTAACGGAGGCGCCATAAATGACAACGCAAGCCAAAACACGCCTGTCGAAGTACTGCACCCTGAAGGTAAAGAATGGATCTCGGCCTCCGCCGGGCGCGAGTTTACCGTCGCGCTTGACGCGGACGGCGTCGCCTGGACCTGGGGGAGCGGGGATAGCGGAAGGCTAGGCCGCGAGGACATCAGCGACGGGACCCATAACACTCCTGGAAAGGTGGACGGAGAGCGCAAATGGAGATCCGTAACGGCCGGGCATCACATGGTGCTGGCCATAGACTTCGACGAAGGCTGGCTTTTCACTTGGGGCCAGGACACGAAGGGCCAGGCATCCGGCTTGGTAAACGTCAATGATAGCACGCTGCCCAGCAGGCTCGAGCCTACTCGTTTTGCGCCGCTGGCCGGAGCAAACACCAATAACGAAGACCTTAGCGAGCAAAGGTGGATTTCCGTCAACGGAGGCGGCTGGTACAGCCTTGCCGTTCGCGAGGACGGCCAGCTTTGGGGCTGGGGCGACAACGCATACGGGCAAATCGGCAGCAAAGACGTGCCAGCAACTGAGAGGCCCACTACTCCGCTGGGCCGCGTAATGATGAACAACTAGGCTCCGCAGCAGCAGCGATTGCCGCCGTCCAGGGCCCTTATTCAAGGCCCCGGGCGGCGGCTTTTTTTATCCGCGCGTTAAAGGGGGGTAAAGGCGCAGGCGTTCATATCAAGCCGGCCGTCTTCCAAAAACGGCGCGCCCTCGGCCTTTAGCAGGGCCCTGCGAAGCTCGGCGCCGGGGCCGCCGGCAACCGATCCGTCGGCCATCACCACGCGGTGGGCCGGCAGATGCTCCGGGCAAAGGCGCATGGCGCGGCCAACCTGGCGCGCCGCTCTCGGGCAGCCAAGCGCGCGGGCAATCTGCGAATAGGCCATCACCCGGCCGGCGGGGATGCGCGCGACGATTTCGTAGACCTGCGCGAAAAAGGGGTTGGGAGCGGCCAATTAGTGCCGAGTTTTGGCGCGTTCGGCAAAGCCGGCGATTTTTGAAAATTCCAGCGCCCGTCCGTCGTCCAGTATCGCGCGGCCGGAAAAAAAGCCGAAAAACTGGCGGCGCGAATGCGAGTGCAAAAAAAAGCGGCCGCGATCGGCGCGTTCCTGCTGGGGCGCGAAGGTCATTTCAAGCCGGCCGTCGCTGCTGGTAAAGCTCCAAGGGGAAAGCCAGTCGCGCGGCGGGATGTGAAAGGTAATCTGATCCAGCTTGTGAATACGGCCGTCGACGAAAAAGGCGTTTCGCGTCCCCTGGGAATCGTCCTCGGCGCCGTAGCCGGCGCAAAAGCCCACAAGCCGGCCTTTCGAGGCGCCGCAGGCCGATGCCACGTAGCGCGCGTCGCGCTTTGGCCTCACGCCTCGGCTCCAGTCGAAAATCCCCCAGGCGTTTCCCCGTGTAAAAACGATTTCCGTCTCGCCTATCTGCACGTCTCCCCCGGCCAGGTACCAGGGCGCGCAGCGCGCAAGCCTGAAGGCCCTCGCATCGGAACGCGCCGGCAGGTTACAGGCAAGGCACTCCGCGCCGCTGTCGCCGCCTTCGGCCGGCGAAGGCCGGCTCAGAACAAGCTCGCCGCGTATAATGCGCGAGGAGCCGCGCGCCGGAATGCTGACGCGAATTATCCGCGCGCCGCCCTCCATCGCCACAAAGTCAAGCTCGACCCCTTTCTGCCGGTATCGGGCGGCCCCTGAGTCGCCGTCGCGCGGCAGCTTGAAGGCGCCCATAGGCAAAAGCGCGTTGAAGACCCTGTTTGAGACCTTTTTTTTCCCGTGCCGCGCCACGGCGACGTTCATCTGGCCCGTGTAGCCGTCGTCGCGCATCTCCAGCGCCACGGTGTGGGTTTCGTTAAAAACGACGTACCTGTCGGACTCGGAGATCCTGTTCCTTGGCGTCCAAAGCGCCCCAGGGTCGTAGACGAAGGCCGGGCCGCGCGCCCAGCCAAAATTTTGCGGCCTGCCGGCCTCATCGACTACCGGCAGCGGCCCGCTCGCCTCTGTTGTCCGGCTCCCGCTTAACATGCTACACTTTATCATGGATTTTTCCGGAATGAAAGTCCTTGTGATGGGACTAGGGCTTCACGGCGGGGGGCTAGAGTGCGCGCGCTTTCTGCGCGACCGCGGCGCGGAGCTTACGATAACCGACCTGCGCGACGAAAAAACCCTCGCGCCCTCGATCGAAAGCCTTGAAAGCGGCGGCGCCGGCTTCGCGCCCGCGCGCTATGTCCTTGGCCGGCACGAAATGGCCGACTTCCAAGGCGCAGACCTCGTGATAAAAAACCCCGGCGTTCGCCCGGACTCGCCCTTTCTCAAGGCGGCGCCCAGAATCGAGACCGACATTTCGCTTTTTCTAAACGAGGCGCCGGCGAGAATCGTCGCCGTTACCGGCTCGAAGGGAAAGTCCAGCGCAAGCTCGGCGATTTTTTGGGCGCTTGACCGCGCGTACAAGGCCGGCGGCGAGCGCAGGGCCTTTCTTGGCGGCAATATCGCCGTCTCGCCGCTGTCCTTCCTTGGCGAGCTGAGGGAAACGGACGACGTTGTTCTGGAGCTTTCAAGCTGGCAGCTTGGCGACCTTCGAGGCCGGCGGAAAACGCGCGAGGGGCGCGAGCTGCCGCTTTTAAAGCCCAAAGCCGCCGTCCTTACGGCGATTTTCCCCGACCATCAGGATTTTTACGGCGGCATGGAACCCTACGTCGCCGACAAACGCGTGATTTACGAGGGCCAGGATCAAAGCGACGCGACGATAGCCTGGGACGACGGCTGGGGAAAAAGCTTTCTTGCCGAAAGCCGCGCGGCGGGCCTTGTCTGTTCGAGCGCTCCGCTTGCCGAAGGCGCGAACGGCGGCTGGCTTGAAAGCGCGGAAGGGCCCGGCCTTGCGCGTCTGAGCGGGCCTGTGGCCGCCGGCCTTTTCGGCCGGCGCGCGTCATCGGAGCCATCTGTAATAGAAGAAATCGTTCCCGCGCGCCTTTTGATTCCCGGCCGGCACCAAAAGCGCAACCTTCTCGCCTCCGGCCTGGCGCTTTTAGCCCTAGGCCTTCGCCCCGAGGAAATACGCGCGGGCTTTGAAACCTTCGCCGGGATCGAGCACCGAATGGAAATGTTTCGATCTTCCGGCGGGATACATTTTTACAACGACAGCGCGGCCACAATCCCGGAAGCGGCGGCCCAGGCCGTTGAGGCGCTGGCAGCCTTGGGCGGCCTTGTCCTGGTAACCGGCGGAACGGACAAAAACCTTGACTTTTTGCCCCTCGCCCGCGCCGCCGAAAGAGCGAAGGCCGTGGCGCTGCTTGCCGGAACCGGCAGCGAAAAACTGCGCGCGCTTTTGGATGCGGCCGGCGTCGCCTACCTCGGCCCCTTCGACTCTATCGACGCGGCGGCGGCGGCGGCAATCGCGGCGGCGGCCAGCGGCGACAGCGTTGCGCTTTCCCCCGGCTGCGCCTCTTTTGGCATGTTCCTTAACGAATTCGATCGAGGCCGCAAATGGAAGGCCGCAATCTCAAGGCTTGCATAGGAGGCGCGCGTGGACATAGAAATGCTTAGAGCGCGCGCCCGCGTTATGCACCTCGCGCGCGCCTTTTTCGACGAGCTTGGCTACCTCGAGCTTGACACGCCCATACTCGCGCCGGACTTGATCCCCGAGTCCTGCCTGGAAGTGTTTGAAACCCGGCGCCGGCTTCCGGGCGGCGGCGACCTTCCCTACTGGCTCGTGCCCTCGCCGGAAGTATGGATGAAAAAAATCATCGCGCGGCACGGCGAAAGCGTGTATCAGATCTGCAAGTGCTTTCGCAACGGCGAATCCTCCGGCCACCTTCACAGCCCGGAGTTTACGATGCTGGAATACTACACCGTGGGCGCGGACTACCTGGATTCCATTGCGCTGACCGAGGATTTCGTGGCCTTTCTTGCCCGCGCCTGCGATTGCCGCGACTTTCGCCCGCCCTTCGAGCGCCTTACCGTGGCCGAGGCTTTCGCGCGACACGCCGGCTTCGACCTAAGCCACGCAGCCTCCGTCGAAGGCGAGCTTGCCGAACGCGCGCGCGCCCTTGGCCTTGATCCCCCCCCGGGCGCGGAAATACCGGCCCTTTTCGATCTGATTTTTATCCATGCCGTGGAACCGTGCCTGAAAAATCAGGGCCCTGTAGCTCTGCTTGACTACCCGGCCTTTGTTCCATGCCTTGCGCGTTTAGGCGCAGACAGTAAGACTGTGGAACGATGGGAGCTTTATCATGCCGGCGTGGAGCTTGCCAATTGTTTTTCCGAGGAAACTTCCGGCGAGCGCGTGCGCGCTTTTTTTC
>WRAL01000088.1 GCA_009780285.1 Treponema sp. | reverse complement strand
TAAGGCCGAGTACCTGGTAACGGCGCGCCTGACCCGCGACCCCTCCTACGACGCGCTGATATCGCGCTTCGATCTCCTGCCGGAGCATAACCCGGGCCTCGCCGAGCCGCTTATAGGCCAGGTTCGGCATGACAAGATCCTTCTTTTCGCGCCTCCCGGATCCGGCGTCACGAAGCGGCTTATGATCCCCAGCTTCGACGCGCGGGGAATCGCCAGCGTGGACGGGATCGATCAGTCCACCGGACTTTCGTCGCAGCTTTTCGACGCGCCGCTGATCTACGCGCTGCGGTCGGCGAACGGGCTAAGGACGCGCGAGTACGTCGTCGAGCTTCGCGAGGTACGGACGCGCGTCTACGTCGACGAGAAGGCGACGGGCCACAATGACGGCACGAGCTGGAAGGACGCCTTCACGAGCCTGCGCGAGGCGGCGCTCCTGGCGGCGGCCTTCCCGCCCGAGATACCGGCGCAGATATGGATAGCGCAGGGGACGTATCTTTCAAGCGATTCCGGCGATCCTAGCGAAAGCATCCCGCTGTCGCCCAACCTTAGCTTTATCGGCGGCTTCTCCGGCTGGGAGGATTCCCCCGATCAGCGCCGGCCCGGGGCGCGCTCGACGGCCAGCGGAGATCTGGGCGGCGGGAGAATCGCGGCGCTTCTGTTCGGATCTCCCAGCGCGATGGACGGAAGCCTTTCCTTCGACGGGATGGACTTCCGCTCGGCCGGAGCCGCGATGGAGGCGCGGGGCGAGGGCGATTTTTCCCTTCGCGGATGCTCCTTCGAGGGCATAGCGGGAACCGCCGTGACGGCGCGCATGGGCCGCGGGGATCTGACATTCGAGGATGTCAGCTTCGTCCGAGGCCGGCGTTCCGTTGACGCTGAGGGGGCCGGAAATTTCGCGCTGCGCGACGGCGCTTTCGCGAATGTTTCCGGCGCGGACGGGGCCGTCCACTTGCGCATGGGGCCGGGCGATCTGACATTCGAGGATGTCAGCTTTGTTGGCGGCCAGCGCGCCATCGACGCTGAGGGGGCGGGGAGCCGCGTTGAGCTGCATCGCGGCGTTTTCAAGGATCTCTCGTCGAACGGCAACGGCGGAGCCGTAATATTCTCCGTCCCGTATATTCGCATGGAAGACGAGGATATTCCAGGATACTATAACGATTTAAGGGATTTCTCCCGCTATACCAGCGTGTTGATACGGGAGAGTCGCTTCGAACAGATTTCCAGCGGCGGCAACGGCGGAGCCTTGGCCATCCATGCAAATTCCCTTGATATCGTGGATACGAGGTTTATTGATACCTCAAGCGCCGGAAATGGCGGCGCCGTATATTGCCCTATATCTTACCCTAGTTATTTCGGAGACCTCCCTCCGGCGACTTGTACAATACGCAATGGAACGCGTTTTGAAAATAATAGGGCCGGAAATATGGGGGGAGCCATTTATGCCGCATGGTCGCGCGCCTATTTGTCACTTGAGGTATCGGACACGGTATTTCTCAATTCCGCTTCCGCGTCAGGAAGAAGCATTATTGCATTTGGGAGCGGAACGTTTCGCGGCTGCGATTTCATTAACGACGGGAGGCTGCTCGCGTTTCCGGCTATGGCCGGACGATCTCAATCAATGTTTGGTTTCTGGGCCATGAGTTTTATCGGTTGCAGGTTTATCAATCTGACAGGAAATTCGTTGGAGGGAGCCTACGTTTTTAACTCCTGGCAAAATAATTTCACTCCCCCAGATCGTGATGTTATCGATATATACAGGATGGATACCTTTATCGATCTGGAGCTGCGGGATTGCGTTTTCGACTTTGGGCCGGGCACAAGGATGGGGCTTATTGCCATGTTTGGAGGCGGAGAATACAATGACGCTCAGGGCTCCAACATCTATTATGCGTTCAGGGGCCATCTTTTCATGGAAGGGGTTTCCGTCAACTCAAACGGCGACACGCAGGCGAATCTGATATTGATGGTGAACCAGCCCGCTGGCAGCGAGTATCGGCTTAGGGGCAATAACACAATCAACGGAAGGACGCTGAACGCGCAGACGCTCGCCATCTTTGAGGCGGAGGGTACGATACGTCGCGAAAGAGGCGCCACGATAACCTGGGCGCCCTAAAAAGGTGACAGACGCCAAACCCCGGCATCTGTCACCTCTACCGTGTGTCCGAGGGCAATCCACCGAAAGGCGGATTGGCCCCCCTCTAGCGCGCCGCGCCGCGCGTCGTTATGATAAAATCATGAACAATGAAAACTTTATTGACCGCGCCTACATCGAGGGCCTTTTGGCCCAGCCTTCAACCGAGGCCCAAGCTGGCCGCGCGCTTGACAAGGCCGAGCGCATGGAAGGCCTTAGCCATAAGGACGTGGCGGCGATCCTCGGCGCCGCGTTTGAGCCGGGAGCCCGCGTCGCGGCGCGCCTGCTTGAAATAGCCGGGAAGATAAAAAAGCGCATTTACGGCGACCGGATCGTGATGTTCGCGCCTTTGTACGTCAGCAACCATTGCGAAAATTCCTGCGAGTACTGCGCCTTCAGCGCCGGGCATGAATTCAAGCGTCGCCGCCTGACCTTGGACGAGGTTCGCGCCGAGGCGCTCGCGCTGCAGCGGATGGGCCACAAGCGGATAGCGCTGGAGGCCGGCGAGCACGATGAGGAATGTTCCATCGACTACATCCTGGACTGCATCAAGGCGATCTACGAGGCCAAATACGAGCGGGGCGAGATTCGCCGCATCAACGTCAACATCGCCGCGACCGGGGTTGAAAACTACCGCCGGCTTAAGGAGGCCGGAATAGGCACCTACATCCTTTTTCAGGAAACCTACCACGAGCCGACCTACGCGCTCATGCATCCGGCCGGGCCCAAAAGCGACTTCGCCCGGCAGCTTTGCGCCTTTGACCGCGCGAATGAGGCCGGCCTTGACGACGTGGGCGGTGGCGCGCTTTTCGGTCTGGCCGATCCGCGTTTCGAGGTGATGGGCCTTCTCCTGCACAACGAGCGCCTGGAAAAAAAGTACGGCGCCGGCTTCCACACCGTATCCGTCCCGCGCCTTCGCCCGGCGGAGGGCTCAGGCGCCTTCGAGCGCTCGCGGCCGGTGGGCGACGACGAGTTCGAAAAAATCGTCGCGATTCTCCGCGTCGCGCTGCCCTACGCCGGCATCATCCTTTCGACCAGGGAAAACCGCGCCATGCGAAAAAGGCTTTTGAAGGCCGGCGTGTCCCAGCTTAGCGCCGGATCCAGCGTCGAGGTGGGCGGCTATTCGCGGCGGGAACGGGGCGCGGCGGCGTCGCCCCTGACGGAGCCAGAGGCGACGCAGTTCAACGTAAGCGACGAGCGCAGCGCCCTTTCCGTCATTTCCGATATCCTGGACGACGGCTACCTTCCCAGCTTCTGCACGGCCTGCTATCGTAGCGGCCGCACCGGAGATCGCTTCATGGAGCTGGCCAAGTCCGGCGAGATAGGCAACGTCTGCCTTCCCAACGCGCTTATGACCCTGCACGAGTACGCCGGCGACTACGGCGACGAGGAATTCCGCCGGAAAGCCGCGGCCTTCATCGAGGCCGAGCTTCCCGGCGTGGCGAACGAGGCCACAAGGCGGGCCGTCGAGAAGGCCATAGCGAAAATGCGCGCCGGAGCGGAAAGGGATTTTTACCTGTAGAAGGCTACGGAGCGAAGACCGCCGGAAGGGGCAGGCGCACCAGGTTTACGTGATGGTTCAGCGAATAGCGGCTTGTAAAGGCGTTAATCGAGGTTTCCTCCGAGCTTTCGAAGACGGCCACTCTAAAAACGCCGCTTTCGTCGAAGTAGGGGATCAGCGCGGCGACGTGGAAGTACTGGCGCATAAGCCTGGCGCCGCGCGGGTCGAAGGGCGCGCCTGGCGCGTTCATTTCCGCGCTTACCGTGCCAAGGAAAAACCTTCCCGGCTCGTCTATGGCAAGGGCGTAAAGCAGGGGCAAAAGCCCCTCGATCCCGTGCCCGGCGTTTGGAAGAAAGCCGGCCAGGGGCCGCCGCGCCGTTTCCGCGCCCCTGCGAAGGATAACCTGGGAAAAGGGCTGGGATCGCACCTCGATCTCTTCCAGCGATCCGAAAACCGGCCCCAAAAGCTCCCTTCCGGCCTCGGCGGCAAGGTTGCGCACCCAGTCAAGGCCGAAAAAGGGATCGCGCGAGCGCTCGAAGGGATCGCTGAAGGACGAGCCGCGATCCCCGAAAGGCGCGGCCACCGGCGCGATCTCAAGGCGCCTGCCGGTTATGGGCCTGAGCATTCCATCGATAAGCCATTTGGCGAAGCCGGAACAGTTAAGCCCGCGCTCGCCCGAGGCCTGCGGAAGGCCCGTGGCGATGTGGACGAAGCTGCCTTCGTGGTCGATGGCGCCGTCGTCGGAATAGCCAAGCTCCGGAAGCCCGCGCCGTATGTCTTCGATAAAGTTTTTCTGCAGCGCGTACTGCGTGGGATCCGGCTCGAAGTAGCGCAGGGGAAAGCGGCCGCCGGCAAGGCGAATGATATCCGAAAGCGGCGCGACGGCCAGGCGCTCCATCGATATGGGCAGGGGCTGGGAGCGCGCGACGTAGGCGTCGTAAAGGATCACGTCCATCTGAACCCGGTCCTCGTCAAAGGGCCTGAACTGAACGAAGGTCTGCGGATCGCTTCGGGGAAAGACGCGGACGTTCGTTATCGCGCCCGAGGCCCTGTCCCGCGTGAATTCCCAGGAACCCTGCGCCCAATCGGTAAAGGCGCCGGTTCGCGGATGCTGCCTTGCGAAGATCACGAGAATCTCGGCCGGCCGCGCCAGGGCGCGAATCTCGACCATTTCCCCCGATCCAAGCCTGCGAAGCGTTCGCGGCATTGCCAGCGCCTGCTCCGGCCGGCCTAAAAGCCAGGCGTCCCGCGCCTGGAACCGCGCCTGCGAATCGTCGACTATCTGCGCGACGCGCGCGTCCAGGCCCTGGGAAAAGGCCGGAGGAACGGCCGCCGTCGCGAGCAGTATAGCCATTGCCAAAACAATGGAAGAAATCGGTTTTTTGGCGCAGGGGCGCGTTGGGCGGAGAGTCCCGCAGGTAAAAATGGCTTTCGGCGACGCCTTTCCCATATCACTTTAATTATCGGCCATAATACGGTATAATGTAAATAGGAGTAATGCGAAAAATGAAACTTTACGGCCGCGGCCATCTGGCGCTTTTGGCTGTTTGCTCAAGCCTGGCGACCAGCGCCATATTGATAGGAGTGGGAACGCCGATTTTGCTCGCGCGCGTGGAAAACGCCGCGCTGGAGGCCGGCGCCCTGGCCGGGCGCTCCGCCTCGCTTGGAGCCCAGCCCTCGGCATGGACCGTCCCGCCCGAGCGCGCGGATCCCTCCCGCCCGTCCGATCCTCCGGCGCGAGTCGAGTACCTGGAGGCGCAGGCGCAGACGACAGCCGTCCCTTTTTCAAACAGCGAGCTTGAAAACATACAGGTTTACGAGCGCATGAACCCCGGCGTCGTCAACATAACGACGCAGACCATGTCGATAAACTGGTTCATGGAGCCCATTCCCCAGGCCGGCGGCTCCGGCTCCGGCTCGATTATAGACGCGCGGGGCTACGTGCTGACCAACAACCACGTAATCGCCGGCGCGCACAGGGTTTTTATCACCCTGGCCTGCGGGACGGAGTTCGAGGGGACGGTGGTCGGCACGGATCCGGAGAATGACCTTGCCGTCCTGCGCTTTCAGCCCGACGAGGGAATGGAGCTGCAGGTGATTCCCTACGGCGATTCCTCGAGCCTGCGCGTGGGGCAGAGGGTTCTCGCCATCGGCAATCCCTTCGCGCTGGAGCGCACGCTTACCGTGGGCATCGTTTCCGGGCTGGGGCGGCCGGTGCGCATCTCGCGCCAGCACGTCGTTCGCGACATGATCCAGACCGACGCGTCGATAAACCCCGGCAATTCAGGCGGCCCGCTTCTGGACTCGCAGGGAAGGATGATCGGAATCAACACGATGATCTACTCGCCCTCCGGCGGCTCGGTGGGAATAGGCTTCGCCGTGCCGGTGAACACGGCGCGGCGGGTTGTCAGCGAGATAATGCTTCACGGCCGGGTGCGTCGCGGCTGGATCGACGCGACGATGGTGCAGCTTTTTCCGGCGCTGGTGCGCCACGCGCGCCTTAGCGTGGATCAGGGGCTTTTGGTCTCGCGCACTCACAGGGACGGCCTTGCCGAAAGGGCCGGCCTGCGGCAGGGCTCGAGCCCGGTGCGCCACGGAACGAGCGTGATTTACACCGGCGGCGACGTTATCGTCTCGGCCAACGGCATGGAAATACGCGTCCTTTCCGATCTTTACGCGGCGCTGGAGATGAGCAGGCCGGGCGACCTTGTGAGCCTTGGGATAATTCGGGGCGGACAGCCTATGACCCTGGACGTCGTTCTGGCCGACCGGGAAGAAGCGCTTAATTGAGCGGCCTTAACGACGCGCCTTCCGCGCCGGCATCGCTCTTGCTGCGAGCGACGATGAAGGGAACGCCGCGCCGGAC
>WRAL01000087.1 GCA_009780285.1 Treponema sp. | reverse complement strand
CCCGGGAACGGTAACCTCCTTCGTCGCCGGCTGCGCCGCCTGGTCGCGCTGGCCGGCGGCGCGCCTTAACGGCCGGGGCGACCTTGTGGTAAACGGCGGCGTTATCGCCCTGCTTTTAGGCGCGGGCCTTTGGTTCAGCCATGAAACCGGGCGCAGCGTTCCGCTCCTTCCGCTGGTCTTTTACGGAGCGGGCCTTGTCGCCCTGCTTGCCGCCAGCGCCTTCGCCGCCCGGACTTTGGCCGGCGGCCGCGTCGCGCTTAAGTTTCCGGCGCTTACGCTCTGCGCCTTCGCCGGAATGGCCGGCGGCGGCGGCGCGGGAAACTTCCTCGCTCTTGCCCTGCGCGACCTTCCGCCGGCAATATGGGCGCCGCTTACCTTTATCCAGCCGGCGGAGCGCCTTGCCTTCGCGCTTTGCGCCGCCTTCATCGCGCTTCCCCTTCTGGAAAGCCTGCCGAAAATAGGCGTTCGCGTGGGGCCGCAATTGGCCGAGCGGGATCCTCCCGAGGACGGCTGATGGCGAAAATAGACTTTCACGCGCACGTCGCGCCGCCGGAAATACATTCGGGCTGGGGTCGCGTGGCCCAAAGGGAGCCTTACTACGCGCAGCTTCGGGGCAGGGGACGCGGAAAGTTCGCGATCTGCGAGGAAGTCATTTCCATGCTAAACGCTTCGGGCTTCGACAAGGCGGTTATCTTCGGCTTCGGCTTTAAGGACCAGGCACTGTGCCAGCTTGTCAACGACTACGTTATCGAAAAAACCCGGCGTTTTACGGACCGGCTTGTGGGCTTTGCCGCCGTCGCGCCGGGCGCGAAGTGGGCCGAGCGGGAAATCGCGCGCTGCCACGACGCCGGCCTTAGTGGGGTGGGGGAGATTTATCCGGTCGGCCAGGAGTTCGACCTGGAACGCAAGGTCGAAACGCGCTCCCTCTGCGGCGCCTGCAGGGAAAGGGGCATTCCGCTTATCGTTCACGTAAGCGAGCCGGTGGGAAAAAGCCACCCGGGAAAGACCGCCTCGGATCTGGGAAAAATCGAGCGCTTCGTTTCGAACAACCAGGGCCTGCGCATAGTGCTCGCGCATTTTGGCGGCGGGCTTATGTTTTACGAGTCCATGCCCGAGCTGCGCGAAAAGTTCCGCGACGTGTACTATGACACGGCGGCGGCGCCGCTTTTGTACAATAAAAGGGTGTACTCGGCGGCCATCGCCCTGGGGCTTGGGGCCAAGCTGCTTTTCGGCAGCGACTTTCCCATGCTGCGCCCCTCGCGCTACATGGAGGCGCTTAAATGCCTGGAGCGCGAGGACAGGGATTTGATTCTCGGCGCGAACGCCGAAAGCCTTCTGTCCGCCGGCGCGCCCATAAAAATAGCGGCCGAGGACGAAGGCTAGTGTTCCGGAATATTCAAATGACGGTATGCAGGTTGAGGTAATTCCTTGCCCGGCAAGGAATTACCGAACGTTGCGATTTTGCAAACCGAATATTCCGGAACACTAGGGGCGCGCGCCGCCTCGCCTAGCCCTTCGCCTCCTGCTTGCCCTTGGCCTGCTTGATCATATCCTTGAAAATCTTGTCCGCGTCCACTTTCTCGTTCACGCCGAACATGGGAACCGAGCCCTCGCCGCCGACGCTGCGGAACATGCAGGCCGTAGATTCCCTGTCGTAAGCCCAGCTTGCCTCGTTGTTAAGCAGGTGATCCAAAAGCGTTACCGCCGAAAGCGCGAAAAAGATCAGGAAAACATTGCTCCTCTTTCCGGGGGCGAGCAGCATGTTAAGCCGCTTTGAAACCGGATTCGCGATGTCGAAAACATAATGCGCGAGCGGGTTGTCCAGCCCCTCGCATTCGGCGTTCGACGCCGCGCCGCCAAGCTGGTTCCACTTTTCGATATTGGCGGCGAGCAGGGAAAGATGCCTGCGAAAGACGCGTATCTCCGCGTAAATGGCCGTGATTCCCGCTTTCTGGAACGGAGGCGGCCCCATGGAATCGAACTTGAAATAAGGAAGGAAGTACAGGCGCTTGGCCCAGCGCAGATCGCCGGCGGCGCGCCTGGCGTAAGGCGAGGCGCGCGATTCGGAGGAATGCTCCAGCATGCGGCAGTATTCCGAAAGGCGCGGCAGATATTCCTTGGTAAAGCTTTCGTCGATAAACCTTCGCCAGTTAAGGACGGTTTTTCCGATGCTGTCGTTTAAGGAGATTTGGTTCCCGTCCGGGCCCTGCACCATCCCGAAGGAAGCGTGGCGCAGGCCGGAGCACAGGTCCTCGACTATGTGCATAAGAATCGCCACCTGCTGAAGCGGATCGTTAGGCGCGATAAGCTCGTACCCGGATCGCAGGCCGTAGACGCTGGCGAAATAGGGGTACAGGTCCGGGTATTCCCGCAGCGAATCCCAGCCGGCTTTTGGGAAAAGCGACTCCAGCGCCTTGAGGCTTTGATCCACGGCCTTTTTTTCGGCCTCGATCTCGGCCTCCCTTTCCCTGCGCGCTATCCATTCCGGGTCGTTCTCGTCTATTTCCTCGCCCTCGGCTTCCTCGTTCGCGATTTCCTCCTGCAAAACGATGCTTCCCTTCTCCACCTGATCCATGTTGAAGTCAATCGGCTTTATCTGATCCATTTCGGTGGCGTCTATGAAGGCCATGTATCTGCGGTGGCGGGCGACGAAAAGCTTGTCGTAGGAAAAGAAGCGATCCGAGATCAGCTTCATCAAAAGAGGGTACAGGCTGTAATGCACGTCGCGGAAAATGTCATAGTACGCCGAAAGCGCGCTGCGCACGAGGCCTTGCACTTTCTCCCTTGGCTCCCTTGACTGCTCGAGGTAAAGCATCCTGTAAAGCAGCCTGTACGCTCCCCTTATGTGGGTGTCCGCGTTGAGCTTTTCAAGCACGAAAATGGGCCTGTAGATCGCGCGCAGCGTGTCCGCGTACTCGGCGGCCTGCACGTTGCGCGGGCGCGCTTGGAACTTTGCAAGCTCCCCGCCTATGCGCTCGATGTTCCACTGGCGAATCGTGTCAAGAATGCTGAAAATAAAGGGCGACGCCTTTTTCAGGCGCTCGCTGCGCCTGGCGTCGTTGCGCGGAAGCAGAATCCTCGTCGATCTGACAAGGTCGCTTATCTTCACGTAATAGTCGTTCATCTTGCGGCTGGTGAACTTAGGGTTTATGTAGTCGCCGCGTCGGCCAAAGAACGAGAAATAGGACGATAGGAGCTGCATTCCGGTCTTTATGTCGAACTCGCCGTTGGCGGCGAGGCGATCCATTTTCAGGCGCTCGAAATACGAAGGGGAAAGCGCTTTTCCCGGATCGTCGAGGGGATCGACCTTATCCGGCTTGCGTTTCGAGCGGCCAAATCTTTCGTCCTCCAGCGGGCCCTCGATCGTTTTGCCCGCGCGCCGCTTTTTGCGCCAGCCGCCATCGGAGGCCGTCTTTTCGCGGGCCTTCTCTTTACCGGGATGCGCGGCCGCGGGCGGCAGGGCCTTTTCCGTGCCAACCTCGCCGCCAAGAATCCTCGCCATGCGCTTTGCCTCGTCTTCGTCAATGTCGCCCAACTTTTCGCGCACTCGATTAAGTTCGCCCGGCTCGTAAATGCCCCTGTTCTTTTTAGCCATTCCTACATCCGTAAATAGAGTTTTTCGCCCACGCCCCACTGGTTCTGAACCAGGATCCTTTCTCCTTCGGCCGTCACCAGAGCTCCATTATAGTACCCCATCTGCCCGAAAAAATCACCCTTGGCCACGAAGAGATCCGTCCCGAAGCGATTCGCCTGCGTTGGAGTAAACGTAAGGTCAACCATGCCTTCCATATCCTGCGCGACCCAGGGGGCCTCAGGCCCGTTCGGCATCGTTATCCGCACCGGCGGCAGGAGGCTAAGCCGCCCGTCCAGCCAGAGCGCGTTCTCGTTGTTCTTTTTGGGGTCCAATGCCTGGTTTTCCGCGACGTGAAAGCCGTAGCGCCTTCCTTCCTCGTCGAAGCCGGCGGCCCAGCAGGAGGAGTGCCTCATCCTGTAGGGAAAAAACCCCTTGTAGTCGCGAAAGACGCCCGTGCAGCGCGCCGGGTTAAGGCTTGAGTGCCTTCCGTCCAGCACGATGTCGCCGCGCGCCGGGGCAAGCGCCTTGAAGGCCTGCATGCCGCGCCTTTCGGCGAACAAAAGGGAGGAGGAGGCCGGGGTAACGTCCCGGCTTCCCATGGCGAAGGTAAGGTGCGCGGTGAAGGCCGGCCGGCCTTTGATTGCCGCGATGTCTATGTCAAGCCTGACGGTATTGGCCTTGAGCCAGGCGTGGGCCCTAAAGAAAAAGCCCCGCGCGCGGCATTCCACCGAGGCGTTTTCCAGCGTTTGCGGCAAATGCCAGTTTTTCCTAAAGGCCAGCTTCCGAAAAGCGTAGGCCTCGCCGCTTTCCTTGTCGCAAAGCAGGACGCCGGCGGCCTGGAAGGCCTTGTAGTTTCCCAAAAAAACGTCAAGGCAGAACCGGTCGTCCTGAACGCCGAAGCCTTCCCATTCTTTTATGCGCGAGTCCCTGATCCGGCGCGGAAGCGGAAGGAAATAGGGCCTGCGGATGTCCAGCAGGTTCGCCTGCGCGAAAGGCTTTTTCCATGTTCCCGCAATAGGCGCGCCGTCCTCTATGGGCGTGGCCCTCGGCGCCTGAATTTCCTTTGTCTGCATCGCCCTTCCATTGCGCAATTTACGCCAAGGAAGAGCCGACCAAGCCCAAACATGGCTTGGCCGGCGTTCTCCCAATTACTACAGTATCGGCGGGGCGGCCCAAAAGATCAACGCCCCGCCAAGCCTACAGCTTGAACAACAGCTCCTCGTAGCCTGGGAAGGGCCAGGCTTCCTTGGCCACCAGCTTTTCAAGCGCGTCGGCCTTCTCGCGCACGGCCCGCATCGCCGGCAGCGCGCGATCCGAGTAGGAGCGCGCCTGCTCGACGACGTCCTCTATGTCGTGCGTCTCGCTTAGGATCGCTTCCAGCTTGGCGTTTTCCTCGTAAAGGCCGGCGCAAAGCTCGGCAATCTTTCTGGCGCGTTCCTTCTGCGGCGCGCAGTGGGCGCCTATGTCGGCCAGGGCCAGGGAGTCCCGCGCCAGGCTCGCCGCGTAGGCGCTGGCCTCCGGGAAGATCTGCCGGCGCGCCATCTCTATCGTAACGCCGGCCTCGATGTTTACCTGCTTGGAGTATTTTTCCAGGTAAATGTGGTGGCGGCTTTCCAGCTCCTCCCGGCTGAAAATGCCGTGGGACTGGAAAAGCTCGACGGTGTCGTCCCGGGCGAGGACGGCCAGCGCGTCCACGGCGCTTCCCGCGTGGGGCAGCCCCCGGCGCTCGGCCTCCCTAAGCCATTCCTCGGTATAGCCGTTTCCGTTGAACACGACGCGGCCGTGCTTTAGGTAGGACTCCCGAATTATCGCGCGAACCGCCTCGTCAAGGACGGCGCCGCCCGAGCTTTCCAGCTTTTCGGCGAATTCCTTGAGAACCTGGGCGACGGCCACGTTGAGGTAGGTGGTAGAGGGCGCGACGGATTCGGATGCGCCGAGCATGCGGAACTCGAACTTGTTCCCGGTAAAGGCGAAAGGGCTCGTGCGGTTTCTGTCCGAGACGTCCTTGGAAAAGGCCGGAAGGCTGCACACGCCTATCTTTATCCTTTCCTTGGCCGATTTTTTCCCCGAGCCCTTTCCGCTGGCGATGCTCTCGAAAATCTCGGTAAGCTGGGCGCCGAAGCAGATCGATATGATCGCCGGCGGCGCCTCGTTTGCGCCGAGCCTGTGCTCGTTGCCGGCGCAGGCCGCCGAGGAGCGCAGCAACAGCGCGTAGCGATCGATGGCCTCCACGACGGCCGCCGTAAAAAGGAGGAAGCGCAGGTCCGCGCCGGGATCCGCGCCGGGATCGAAGATCTTGCTTCCGGCGTCGGTTTCCAGGGACCAGTTGCAGTGCTTGCCGGAGCCGTTCACGCCGGCGAAGGGCTTTTCGTGAAGCAGGCCTTCCATGCCGTATCGCCGCGCCACGCTGTGAATCGCTTCCATTATAAACTGGTTTTCGTCCGCCGCCTCGGCGCAGCTTGAATACACCGGCACTATCTCGAACTGGTTCGGCGCCACCTCGTTGTGCTGGGTTTTCGCCGGGATGCCGACCTTCCAAAGCTCGGCGTTAAGCTCGCGCATGAAGGCCGCGACGCGCTCCTTTATGGCGCCGTAATAGTGGTCCTCCATTTCCTGGCCCTTAGCCGGCAGCGCGCCGAAGACCGTCCGGCCGGTAAGCATGATGTCCGGGCGCGCGTCGTAGAATTCCTTGTCTATAAGGAAGTATTCCTGCTCAGTTCCCAGCGAGGGGACGACGCGCCTGCTCGTTTGATCCCCCATCGCGCGAAGCAGGCGCAGCGCCTGCCTGGACAGCGCCTCCACGCTTTTAAGGAGCGGGACTTTTTGGTCCAGCGCGTGGCCGTAATAGCTTATAAAGGCCGTGGGGATGCAGAGCGTGGTGCCGGTGGGGTCGGATTTAAGGAAGGCCGGGCTGGTTACGTCCCAGGCCGTGTAGCCGCGCGCCTCGAAGGT
>WRAL01000086.1 GCA_009780285.1 Treponema sp. | reverse complement strand
TTCGATTGTCCATACTTTTCCTCCTGCGCATATACGCGCTTGCTAAGAATATGATTTTTTGCTAGGCTTAGTCAATAGACTTGGCGGAACTTTAGTTTTTCGTGGTTATCGGGGGACGCGCGCCGCTGTAACTCATGGCGGTGTTTTTACCGCCTGTGGCCGCGAGCCGCGCCAGGGAGGAGGTTTCGCGGATGTTTTTTTATCCTATGTTCCATGTCCCTCGAACTGGGATTGAGATGAAAAAGCCCAAAAAAACCAGCCGCGCTCTTGCAGTGATCATGGTTATATTCGCGGGCTTCGCCATGATATCATTTCCGGAGATTTTAGGACGAATCGAGAATGGAATACTCGCAAGCGCCGCGCCCCGCCCGCAAGAGACGCCGGCGAAGCTTGAGCCGGCATGGACGGCAATCGCGCAATTGTGGGCGGAAAGAGCCGGCGCGGAGGCGAATGCTGAAGCGATTATCCGAAGACAAGTGGAAATTGAGCAAATGTTTGAGGAAATTAATCGGATAGGAACGGAAGATGCCGCGCCCAGAATCGGCCCTAGCCGTCCCGCGCCGGGATATCCGTCGGCGCGATAAGGCGCCGGCCGGAAAGACCGAGGAGATCCAAAAATGCTTCCTCAGCAAATGATCGTTACTTCGCCAGCAAAGGAAAGGGGAAACCCCCTAATCATGAACGACTGGCTTCCGCTCGTGGCTGGCGCGATAGCTTTGACTCATTCGTATCTCATGACTCAGGCGCAGATATTGGCATTGACGGCGCCTTATTTCTTTATAGTCATGGGTTGCGTTTGCTTAGTTAGGTTTGCTGTAAATTTGGAATCAATTGCCGTGGCACTTTTGCTTTTTCTCCCAGTATATATATTAATCGGAATAGGAATACAATCCCCCGAATTTAACTTTCTTACGCTGAACGAGCTTGGGATAAATCAAATAGCGCTTAATGCGGCGCTCATCGCCGTCATAGCGATCATTGGCGTTTTATTCGCGACGCTCAAAAGCAAAAAACATGCAAGCCCTCCATGGAGTCGTTGGCATGCGTTCATAGCCGGCGCTATAGTCGGCGAGTACTTCTACGCAATCGCGATACGACCCGCGCAGACTCTGCCGGGAGCGGCGCTAGCCTTGGTCATTATAGTCACATGCATTCTTTTTATACGCTGGCGAAAAATTTCAGTGGCTATCATAGGCGGCGCATTGATCGCGCTGGATATAGGCCTTCGCCTCGCGTCTTGGGAATCGCCTGCCCGGGAGTCGCTGGGAATAAACCAAGAGGCGCTTTCCTGGCTACTTGCCACGACTATTCTTGCCTTTAGTCTTTTTACCGCGCTGTTCAAGAGAAATAAATCATCAACAGGAAATGCGTTGGCGGAAGGCGCATACATTTCCAAGGCGCGAGGCCAAGGATATCCGCTAATGGCTTCCAAGCCAACATCCAATGCTTCACGGTCTAACAAAATGAAAAAGCCCTTGCTGATGAACGATTGGATCCCCTTTATGGCCGGAGCGATTGTTTTGACAAATGTATTTCTTTTAATACATGCGCAGGTCTTGGCATTGACGGCTTTCTATTTTCTTATCATCGTCGGCTTCATTTTTTTTGTACGGTTCGGGAAAATCGCCGCGTCGTTTCTTGTGATGGCTATTATATGCGCGGCGATTGGAAGCATCATGCGGTCATTCCCATACTTTCTAACGCCGAGCGAGCTTGGGATAAATCCAACGGTATTTGATGCGACTCTAATCGCCGTCATTGCGATTGTTGGCGTTTTATGCGCGCTGATCAAAGGCGAGCAATATGAGCGGCCGCCACCGAGCCGCTGGCATGCGTTCATAGCCGACGCGATCGTCGCAAACTATATTCGCGCGCCATTCGCGCCGACTCTGCCGGGAGCAGCGCTAGCCTTAGCCATTATCGTCTTATGCGTCCTTTTTGTACGGCTGCGAAAAACCGCCGTTGTTTTCTCAGCCGGCGTTTTAATCGCGCTGGATGTCGGCCTTCGAGTCGCGCCCTGGGAACCGCCTGCGCTACAGGCGCTGGGAATAAACCAGGACGCGTTTTTCTGGCCGCTCCACTTTGGCCTCTACGCCCTTTGCGCTTTTGTCGCGCTGTTCAGAAGAAAGAAAGCCTGAGCGCTACCAGATCCAGCCGAATGCCTCCAGCAGGGCCGTGTTCGCGGAGGTTTGCCTGTCGAGCAGCATCACGCCCAGGCCCTCCTCAAGCTGTATCCTGTTGCTGCTGACGATGGCAAAAATAAACGGCTCGCCGTCAAGAAAAAGCCTTCCGCTGGAAACCGAGTACGGAACTACCTCGGCATAGCCGTCTTCAAAAACCCAGACGCTCAGCCCGTCCAAAAAGATGATGAGGACCGACTCCCCTTCATTCTGCGCTATCCAGATTCCCTCGAAGGGATCGTTTCTTTGCGCGCTCTGGGCAAAGGCCAGAGCCGCCGCGAAAAAACACAGGGCCAGCATTGCCGCTTTCTTCCACATTTTTGCCATCCAATTATTAGAGTTGTTCGGAAACTTCAGTTTCCGAACAACTTCCGCTGAAAATAGCAAAATACGGAGTATTTTGCTGGACTTGTTCGATAACTAATAAAGTTGCCTGACAAGTCCATTATCATCCAAATTTGCCGGAAATATAATTTTCCGTGCGCTTGTCCTTGGGCCGAAGAAAAATATCGCGCGTGTTTCCAAATTCGACAAGCTCGCCCATCAGAAAAAACGCCGTCTTGTTGCTCACGCGCGAGGCTTGGTGCATGGCATGGGTTACGATAATTATCGTAAAATCCTTTTTCAGCTCGCCTATAAGCTCCTCGATGCGCCCCGTGGCGATAGGGTCAAGCGCGCTGGTCGGCTCGTCCATCAAAATCACCTCAGGCTCCATCGCGACGCTGCGCGCGATGCACAGGCGCTGTTGCTGTCCGCCGGAAAGCGCGGTCGCCGGTTTTTTAAGCCTGTCCTTCGCCTCCTCCCAAAGCGCGGCCTTTTTAAGCGAGGTTTCCACGATTTCCAAGCCGGCGCCGGTCTCGCAGGCCCTGCATTCGCGGCCCGTAAGCCACGTTGTCGAAAATCGTCATGTTAAAGGGATTGGGCTTTTGAAAAACCATGCCGACGCGCCTGCGAAGATCGGCCGCGTCCAGCGCGCCGTAAATGTTTTCGCCGTCCAGCAAAACCTCGCCGGTTATACGGCAGATCGGGATTAAATCGTTCATCCTGTTTAGGGTTCTGATGAAAGTCGATTTGCCGCAACCGGAAGGCCCGATAAGAGCGGCAACGTCCCCGCGCTTAATCGAAAAATCGATTTGCTTAAGCGCCTGGAATTCCCCGTAAAAAAGATCAAGGCTTTTTACCTCGATTTTTGGAGCGCACTGCAGCGCGCTCACGTTTTTTTCATTCATTTTCCGCCCGCGTTTTTACGAAACTTGCTCGTAATGACTTTCGTCGCCGTGTTAATGATGATGACGATTAGAATAAGCGTAAGCGCAGTCGCGAAGGCCACGCCGAAATCGTCCTCGTGGATGGCCTCGCCGGTTAATTGGTAAAGATGAATCGTCAAAGTCCTTCCGGATTCGAAGATCGAGCGCGGAAGGTTGCGCGCAAGCCCGACGGTCAAAAGCACCGGCGCGGACTCGCCAATAACGCGGCCAATGGAAATTATAAGCGCGGCCACGATGCCGGGCGTTGCCGAGGGAAGCACGACGTGAAAAATCGTCTGCGCCTGCGTGGCGCCAAGCGCAAGGGAACCCTCGCGCGCGGAAACCGGAATCGCTTTTAGGGATTCCTCTGTGGCGCGGATAATCACCGGCAAAACCATTATCGAAAGAGTAAGCCCGCCGGAAAGTATCGACTGGCCGAAGCCCAAAACGCGCGAAAAAACAAGCAGGCCGAAAAGCCCGTAAATAATAGAAGGGATTCCCGCCAGCGTGTCTATCGCCAGGCGCAGGCCGCGCGAAAGCCGGGAATCCCGCGCGTATTCGTTAAGGTAAATCGCCGTGCAAACGCCGATGGGCAGCGCGATGGCAAGCGACACAAGCACTACGTAAAGCGTGGTAACGATCATCGGAAGGATTCCCCTTTCCGGATCGACGATAAGCGAAAAATTGAAAAAACCGGCGGCCTGCGAAAAAACATAGATCAGAATATATAACAGCGCGGAAATAACCCCGGCCAATCCCAGCGCCATTAGCGCGTACATTATTCCGTCGGTGATTTTTCGCTTCGTCGAAAACCTCATGAAGCCTCCGCGCGCCTGCGCGTCCAAAGGATGGCGCCGTTAAGCAAAAGAATGATAGCGAAAAGAACGACGCCTATCGAAAAAAGCATTTCCCCGTGGCGGCCGGCGGCGTAGCCCATTTCCAGCGCGATGGTCGCGGTAAGGGTGCGCGCGCTTTCAAGCGGATTAAGCGCAAGCTGCGGGGAATTGCCGGCCACCAGAATCACGGCCATCGTCTCGCCCACCGCGCGGGACATGCCCAGGATCACGCCGGCTATAACGCCCGAGTTCGCGTGAGGCACGACCACGCGCCAGGCGGTCTGCATCGGGCTTGCGCCCAGCGCAAGGCTCGCCTCGCGCGCCGCAAGGGGAACCGCGCGCAGGGAGGTTTCGGCGATCGTGGTAATCGTGGGAAGGATCATCAGCGCAAGAACGATTATCGCCGAAAGAAGCGTGTTTCCGGCCGGAATGCCGAAAAAGTTTCTGACAGCCGGAACCACGACCATAAGCCCGAAAAAGCCGTAAACGACGGAGGGAATCCCGGCCAGAAGCTCGATGCCGCCGCGCGCGATGGCGGCGATTCGCGGGGGCAAAAATTCCGACATAAACACCGCGCAGAAAAGCGCAAGGGGAACGCCGATAAGAATGGCGCCCAAGGCGGCGAGCATCGTGGCGACGATCATGGGAAAAATGCCGTACATCTTGAAAATCGTCGGCTGCCAAGTGCGGCCGGAAAGAAAGGCCCAAAAGCCGTAGGGCGGCTCCGGCAGAAGAACGTGAAGCCTCGGCGCCGCCGCCGCGATAGGCCCCGGCCAGGAAACGGTAAAAACGTAGGCCTCGGGCGAGGAAAGCGCGCCGCTTCCCAGGCGCGCGAAGTCCAGCGCCGCCTCCCAGTCGCGCGCGGAAGGGTCGAAGTCAAAGACCAGGGATTCCGTGCCTCCGGCTACGCCGGAGGCGCCGTCGTCAAGCTCGAAGGGAAAGCTAAGTTCCACGCGCGTCGTTCCTTCCGGCAGATGGATAAAGCCGGCGTGATCGACGTAGCGCTCCCCGTTTACCGTAAGATCGGCCATGCGCTGCGGCACGAGCCTCAAGCCCGGCGCCGTTGCGCTTAAAAAAGGCATGGCCCCCTGCGAAAAAAGGAAAACCACGATGGCTCCCAGGGCGAGCGCCGAAAAAAGCGCCACCGCCGTAAAAAGAAGCCTGAATATTTTGTCGGCCGTTGTCTTTCTCATTTTTTTCCCGGCCGCGGGAGCCAAGCCCGCGCGACCGATGTCAGTTTACCGGAACCCAGCTGCGCGCGATAAGCGCCTGGCCCTCGGTCAAGGCCCAGTCCAGGAATTCGCGGCTTTCCGGGCGCAGGTCGCGGTAGACCAGGATAAAGGGCCGCGCCACAAGGTAAAGGCCGGCAAGAATGTTTTCGGTCGTGGGCTCCTGCCCGTCAACCGAAACCGCGCGGACGGAGCCGTCCACCGATCCAATGGAAATATAGCCTATAGCGTTGGGATTCCCGGCCACGCCGGAACGAACCGCGCCGGTTGAGGGCGCCTCCACCGCGCCGGGGCGGAGCCTGCCGGGAAAGCCGACAAGCTCCTCGAAGGCCCCGCGCGTCCCGGAGCCGTCCTCGCGCGAGAATACCGCGATAGCCCCGGACTTCGCGGCGGAAAGCTGCGCCCAGTCCGTAACCTCGCCGGTGTAAATCGCGCGAATCTGTTCTATTGTAAGGTTTTCCACCGGGCTTGCGGCGTTTACTATGATCGCGATGCCGTCAATGGCGATAAGGCTTTCGCGCAGGCCAAGGCCAAGCTCCGCCGGGGTCAGCTCGCGGCTGGACATCCCGAACTGGTAGAGAGAGCCGGCGTTGCGAATGCCGTCGCTGGAGCCGGTGCCGTTCACGTTGATGCGCGCTTCGGGATGTTCCAGCGCATAGGCGGCGGCCAGAGCCTCGGCCGCCGGCGCCACCGAGGTCGAGCCGCCGATTTCAATGGCCGTCGAGCCGTCGGAAGCGCGGCCGCAGCCGGCAAGAATGGCCGCGATCGCCGCCAAAGCCCATAGCCTCATGTGATTCCCCGCATCGCTACAAAGTTAGCCGCCGCGCGTTATGTATTCGTTAATTTAAAGTTAGAAAACAGTTAAATTTTTGGCCGCGCCGGCTTTTACGCAAGGACGGGAGCCAGAATGGCCCTCCTTCCGCCCGCGCCTGCGGCACGATGGCCTGCGCGCGCTGGCCCGCGTAGAAGCGGCAAGGACGTGTTTTCCTCTCCCCCCCGTGCAACTCCGTGCCCTCCGTGGTTAAAATTCTTCAATTTG
>WRAL01000085.1 GCA_009780285.1 Treponema sp. | reverse complement strand
CGATCCGGCGCTGGCGCTCTGCGGCGGCGACGGCGCCTACCGTTTTTCCGCCGCCACCGGCGCGCGACAGGAGGCGGAACTTTTTCCCGCGCTTCTGGACCTGCGCCAAAGGCTTTTGGAACTTTGCTCAGGCGCGCGCGAGCTTTTCGACGATCTGCCGGAACGCGCCGAGGACGACGCGGCGACCTGGGAAGCGCGCGCGATAATCCGCCGCTTCGAAACGGTGGCCGGAATCTGCCAGGCCTTTACCGAGCACCGCCAGCGGCAAAGCGAGGTGATGTGGATCGAAAGGCGCCGCTCCGGCGGCGGCGACGACGGAGCGGCCTTTACGCAAAGCCCGGTGGATCTGGCCGGCAGCCTTCGCGAAAGCCTTTTTCGCCCGCATAAAACCGTGGTCTGCGTTTCCGCGACGCTTGCCGTCAACGGCGGCTTTGACTACTGGGCCGCGCGATCCGGCGCATCGCTCGTCGAGCTAGCCGACGATGGCGCCTCATCCAAAAAAAAGAAAGCTCCGCCTGCGCCGCGCGCCTTTTATACGGGCAACTTTCCCTCGCCCTTTCCCTATTCAAGCGCCGTCCTTCTGGCCGTTCCCTCCGACGCGCCGCTTCCGGAGGAGCCGTCCTACCAAGGCTTCGTGAACAAGGCCGTGGGCAAGCTGGCCGCGATTTCCGGAGGCTCGGCGCTGGCGCTGTTTACCTCCTACCAGTCCCTGAACGGCGCCTGGAACGCCTGCGCCTCGGAGCTGCAGGCTCTGGGAATCCGCTGCCTGAAACAGGGCGACGACGATCGAACGCGCCTTTTGCAAACCTTTCTTTCAGATACAAGCTCCGTCCTTTTCGCCACAAGCTCGTTTTGGGAAGGCGTGGACGCGCCCGGCGACACTTTGCGCCTGGTAATCCTCTGCCGCCTTCCTTTCCGCGCGCCGAATGATCCGGTGTTTGAGGCGAGGCGCGAGGCTCTGCAAAAAGCCGGCGGCAACCCTTTCATGGATCTTTCCCTGCCTGAAGCGGTAACGAAGTTCAAGCAGGGCTTCGGCCGGCTTATGCGGCGATCGGCCGACCGAGGCGTCGTCGCCGTTCTTGACGGCCGCCTTATCAAAAAACGCTACGGCGAGATTTTTCTGCGATCGCTGCCCAAAACCGGCACGAGCTTTTCCGGCTTTGATGGAGTGCTGCGCGACATGGAAAGCTTTTTATTTTAGGCGCTTTAAAGTAAAACGCGCATTTGGATAGTTGGGCTTTTCTTCGCAAGGGAACCAAGCAAAACGCGCTTTCGCGCCATGCGGGGGCCTCGCGGCCTTTTGATCTAAGGCCTTTTATCGCCGGCCCCCTGCACCGGGCCGCACGCGGGTCCTCGGCATGTCGCTGCGCTCCAAATGCCTCAGCGCCCGCGCGCGGCCCGGTGCAGGGCATTCGCGATGGGATCCTTATCAGGAAAGACCGCTCTTCTATAGGAAAAACTTTTGCGTCTTGCGCAAAAGTTTTAGGTTGGTGGGATTTTTTTCGAGCGAACCAAGCAAAACGCGCTTTTGCGCCATATATATAATATGATGCGCGAAAAATTTGACGGGGCTATTTTTTCCCTGCGGGAATGTCTTTTCCCTTTCGGTTGCGCGCTTTGCGGCGCGGCCCTTTTGAACGCGGACGAAGCCTGGAATGGCCTTTGCCTCGATTGCCGAACATCTCTGGACGCGGAATTCCGGGAAACCCTCGAAAGGGCCGCAGCCGGCGGAACATGCCCGCGTTGCGGAAGGCCGCTCGTTTCGGAAATAGGAACCTGCCTTTCGTGCAGGGCGAGGGAGGAGGGGAGCTTGCCGGAGGGCGCGCTGGCGCTTTTTCCCTATTTAGGCAAGTACAAAAAACTGCTCGGCGCGTATAAGTTTGACAAAAATATTGCGCTGGGAAATTTTTTCGCGGAAAAAATCGCGCTGGCGATTGAGGCGGCCAGGCAATCCTTTTTCGACGGCGCTACAGTAGGCATTGTTCCCGTTCCGCCTCGGCCGGGAAAAATCCGCTCAGCCGGCTGGGATCAGATCGAGCTTCTCGCGCGCTTGCTTGAAAAAAGGCGCGTCGAGGGGGCCGTCGCGCATCGCTGCCTTAAACGGCTTAAATCCAAGGCGCAAAAGGATCTGGGCCGCGAAGGGCGCAGGGCGAATCTGCGCGGACGCATAGAGCCCTGCCGCGCGGCGCCTGAGGCGGCGTTCCTTATCGACGACGTTATGACGACCGGCTCCACCATCGAGGCCTGCGCGCGGGCCTTGCGCGAAGGCGGCGCGAAGAGCGTTTTTTCGCTCTGCCTGTTTTACGACTGATCGATAGCCGGCTCCGGCGCGCCTTGATGAATATTTTCAAATAATACATACTACAGGGATGAATGTAAAAAACGCCGTTCAATCGCCGGTAAACGCGGCCTTGAAGGGTTTTAAGGCCGCGTTTCTATGCGCCTTGATCATAGCTGCCTTTAACGCCTGCCCTGGATCTTTGGATGACAAGGAACCACCCTATCGCATAACCAAACGAAGCTACGCAGAATCGGTTCAGCGCGTTGTATTTACAGAGGACACGGCGACCGTTAGTTTTACAAATTTAAATCATCACAGCATCTATTTGGTAAGAGTTAACAAGTCGGCAGACATAATAGCCGCGGCCAATACCGGCGCTGTTCGAGCGTCATCCGGCGGGCTTGAAAATAATATCCTCTTAAATGCGTTTGAGGAAGATTTACCATTGCCGGGCTATCCGCGCGCAACGGCGTTTAACGCTAACCCTCCGCCCATTGATCGCGCCGCGTCGCATACACGGGCCGCGCGGAATTTTTTTCCTCCGGCAGTAGGCGATACCAGGATGTTTTGGGTTGAAAGTCATTACAATAGTTCTGGCTGGGTGGAAAAGCCGGCCGCTCTAATGGCGACAGGGGAGCATGGAAACATTTGGGTAATGGATAGCAGGCTTACGGAAGCGCAGGCGCAAGCGCTGGCGGAAAAGTTTGACATAATATATCCCGCCGCGACGAATATTCTTGGCTATGAATATGGAGGCGGCCCGGATGGAGACGGCGGCAAGGACGGCGATCCGAAAATACAAATTCTTGTGTATGATATGCTCGACGCCGATGGAAAAGAGGCCATGGTAGCCGGTTATTTTTGGGGAAAGGATTTTTATGAACAATCCGTTCTTGATCATTGGCCCACTAGGCCACGGACAAACCTTGCGGAAATTTTTTATATTAATGCGGGCGTTGTAATCCGGAATCGTGATTGGATCTTTTCCACTTTAGGGCATGAATTGCAACACATGGTCAATTTTAATATGAAAAGGGTAAAGCATGACGTAAACTCCGCGGCATGGTACAATGAATTATTGTCCGCAATGACGCAGGATTTAATCGACGAGGCATTTTTGGGCATTCCGCTGGATAATCCGAATAATACAATAAAAGCAAGAATGCCGCGCTATCGTATGAACTATAATCAGATTGGCGTGACAGAATGGGACGGATCCAGCAACGCATATGCAACGGCAGTCGCTTTCGGCGCATATCTTTTGCGCAATTACGGCGGTGCGGATTTGCTAAAAAACATACTCGCCAACGATAAGACTAATATCGAATCAATATCATTGGCGCTTGATGAAATTTCACCCGGAATGGATTTTGAAAGCGCCCTTCTTCGCTTTGGCGAGGCGATGATTTTTAGCGGCTCTCTTATCCCGGATGGAGCAAACACATTCGACAGAACCATTACCACTGCCATAAACGGTTTTACCTATACGGTCTATGGATTTGATTTGTGGAATATTTTTGGCCAGCCTCTCCTTGCTCCTGTTAATGATCCAAATGACATGCACCCCCATTCGGTGACGATACATGATTCAAGCGCATGGAGAAATATACGGGGAGATTTTTCCATAACGCTGGAAAAACCGAATGATCCGAATGTAGAGCTCTATTTGATGGTGAGGTAGCATGGGCGTATGAGGCTGTTTGTGTTCATGATATTTTTATCGATGATAAACGCTAACTTGTTTCCGGGAGGGGGAAGTTGCGACGCAGTAAAAATTACGGGAAGGGTTCAAATATACGGCAGCGAGCCGCATACGTTTGTCGGGATAATCGACGAAAACGGCAATGAGTTTGCCATATACCCTGAATCCCAAGGAGAAGCGTTGAGGGAGCTTCAGGGGCATCTGATTGAGTTTAGCGTTATCTTTATCAATGAACCGAGGGGATACGGCGCTCTGTTTTTAAGGGGCGGAACAGTAACAGTGCTCGAATGGGCGATTATTCGATAATCGCGGCCCTGGGAAGCGGCGTTAATCGTTAAGGCCCTTGACCCGCGCCATCTGCCCGCGATAAAAATCGCGCGAGCCTCCTCGCCGGTCGATTTCCTCCTGCATCATGCGCCGTACCGCCTCGGCGAATTCCTTTATCGATTCGGCGCTAAGCTCCCCGCCGGAATCCCGCCGGACGTAAAGCGCCGGATCCACCGGCTCCATCACGACGAGGGTTTCCAGCGGCGCGTTCCTTCCCAGAAGCGAGCGCGGCCTGAAAAGCCCGGGCGAAAAGACCGTTACGAGCGGAATCACCGGAATTCCAAGCTCGGCGGCAATTCTAAAGGCGCCGCTTTTAAATTCCTTGATATCCTGATTGTACAAAAAACATTCGCCTTCAGGATAGAAGTGCAGATAGCGCCTGCGCCTGAACGCTCCTGAGCATATGTCGAGGATCCTTCGGTAGCCTTCCCTTCCGCGCGGAATGGGAACGCCGCCTAAAAGCCGGGTGTAAGTGCCCAGAACGGGAAATTCCACCGTCGCCTCAAGCAGTGTTTGGTAAATAAGCCTTGGAAGAACAAGAAAGGCGATCTTTACCGGGTCGAGAAAGGTTGTATGGTTCGAGACGGTGATCGCGCGCCTGATTCCTCGCAGCCGCCAGCGGTGCTTGTAGGCCGTGCGGTGCATCATAACGTTTATCAGCATCGCTATCGGAATCGTCAGGTAAAAGGCGCAGGCCGAGGCCAGAGCGAACCAGGGGGAAAGATCGATCACGGGGCGTCCGCGTTTGTAGGGCATCAGCTTACCGATCTGTCTTTCCAGCTAAAGCCCTGGCCGGAAACCGTTCTGTGCCAGGACCAACCGGCCATGTAAAGCAGGTTTAAGAAAAGCAGCGGCCAGAGAAAACCGTACCACCATGGAAGCCTTTGCCCAAGAAACATGAACAGCCAGGTAAGCGTGTAAAGAATGACCACAATCAGTATGTGTAGGGTCCAAGGGCTGGAGGTCGCAAGGCACAGGAATAAAAGCGGAAAGGGAAAGAATAAAAAGAAAAACACTATAATGAGAAGCGTGGCAAGAAAGACCGTGCTTTTTCCTAGAAAGTCAAAAACATTTTTGCCTATGCCTTCGATCGCCGATTTGTAGCCGTCGTACATCCTACAGCTTACGCGGGCGCAGATATTCAGGAAGCGCGTGCTGTAGCCCTTGCGTTTGACGAGCCGGCTCATGTAAATATCCTCGCTGGTTTTGCGCCTGAAAGCCTCGCAGCCGCCTATGTCGTCGAATACCTTGCGCCGTATCGCTATAAATTGGCCTATGGCCGCCGAAAACCAGTGCGCCTTGACATGCCGGTTCATGAAAAGCGGAATCACGAAGCCGGTAAGAAAAAACATTAAAGGCACGGTGATTATCTCGCCAAAGCTTCCGAAAACCTGCCCGACATAGCCTGAAACCATGTCGGCCCTGAGTTTTTGCATATTGGTAACGGCCCAAGCCACGCTGGTGGGGCCATGAACGGTGTCCGCGTCGGTAAAGATAAGGATTTCGCCGCCGGCGCGATCGGCAAGCTGGCTCATGGCGTATGGCTTTCCGTACCAGTCCTGAGGAAGCGGCCTTCCCTCGAAAACCTTGACGCGCGGATCGGCGGCGGCGATTCCCTGCGCGATTTCCAGGGTTTTGTCGGTGGAATTGTCGCTGAGGATCAGTATTTCATAATTGCCGTAAACTTGCGCCCGCAGCGATTCGACGCAGCGCGCGATGTTTTTTTCCTCGTTGCGCGCCGGCACCATGACCGACACTTTTGGCCCGTCGAAAATTTCCGGCGCGAAGGTAAAGCGCCACATCTCGTAGTGGTTGGCAAGGGAAAGAAGAAAAAAATAGCTTCCCACGACAAGCAGCGCCGGATAGTAGAATGGGCTTAGAAGCTCGAAGGCCGCTTCCAGCATGGGCTATCGCGCCCCTCTGGTTCCCACGCCGGCGTTCGCCTCGGCCAGAAGGCCCTGGACGAAGCGGTTGGTGGGGTAGATCGCAAGCGCGCGCAGAAGCCAGGGCTGCGCCTCCGAAAACCTTCGCTGCTGGATCATGGCCCAGCCAATGGCCGAGGAAGCGTTGAAGACGTCGTCCTTGTTCAGGTTGTCCTGCTCGAGAATCGCTCTCATCATCTCCACGCCTCTGTTGAAGTTGTTGAAGGGCCTCGGGGCGAAAACCCACCTGGCCGCGATAAGGTACAGCGCGCCGGGATGCCTTGGATCCAGCGCCAGCGCCT
>WRAL01000084.1 GCA_009780285.1 Treponema sp. | reverse complement strand
TGATAGCCGAGGCGCTGGCTTCCAGCGGCGCCTCGGCCAGGCTTGCCGACATGGCGATCCGGCTTGTGGGGAAGGGCAGCCCGACGCTGGCCTTCATGCTGATGGGCTGGATCGTGGCGATCTCCGTGCCCTGCGAGACGGGCTTCATCGCGCTGAACCCGGCGCGAAAGGCGGCGGTGCGGCGCGCGGGGGCCAGCGGCGTTTCCACGGCGGCCGGCCTTGGCTCGGGCCTCTATGTGTCCTCGGCGCTTTTCCCCCTCGCCGGCGTTCCCCTGGCCTCGGCGCTGGCGCTGGGGCTGGGCGAAAGCCTGCCGCTCCTTTTCCTTCTCGCGGTCGCCGTTTCCATCCCGGCGCTGGCCGGCGCGTACCTTTTGGCCTCGCGCGCGGGAAAAAGGCATCAATCCGAGGAAGACATCGAGGTCGCCAAGGACATGGCGGAGCGTTACGGCCGGCTCGCCTTGTCGCGCGGCAAATTGCCCGGCCGTTTTTTGTCCCTGGCGCCGGTACTGGCGCCGCTTGCGCTTGTCGCCCTTGGCTCCATTCGGGGCGCGGCCGGCTGGGCCGGGCCCTTTTGGAGCGTCGCGGGCTTTTTCCTAAACCCCATCGGCGCGATGATCGTCGGCCTTGCCTTCGCGGCGGCGCTCCTTGCGCGTTCCGGCAAGGCGCGGGAATTCAACCCGGCCACCGAGGCCACGCTGAAAACAGCCGGCCCCATGCTCTGCGCGATGGGCGCCGGCGGCGCCTTCGGCCATCTCGCCGCGGAGTCCGGGCTTGCGGAGCTTGCCGCTCTTGCCGCCTCCGGCGCGCAGGGCCAGGGCCTGGGCCAGGGCCTTCTCGTTTCGTTCCTTTTGGCCGCCGCGATCAAGACCGTCCATGGCTCTTCGGCGATCGCGCTGGCCGTCGCGGCCGGGATAGTGGCGCCGCTGTCAGGCGCGCTGGGCCTTGACTCGCCGGCCGCCTCGGCGCTTGCGTTTTTGGCCCTGGGCGCCGGCTCCATGCTCGTTTCCCATGCCAACGATCCCTACTTCTGGATCGTTTCCCGCCTTTCCGGGCTGTCGCCGAGGCAGGCCTACCTGTCCCATAGCGCCGCCGGCGCCGCTGCCGGGCTGTGCTGCATGGCCGGAGTCCTCGCGCTGTCGCTTTTTTTGCGCTGATCCGCCTGCAAAAGCCAAAAATCTCGCGAAAGACGCGGTTTAGGCCTTGACTTGCCTGCGCGCAGGGGCTATAGTTCGGATGATATCAATTATCAGGAGGATTTTAGATGAAGAAATTTATTTGCACTGTCTGCGGCTACGCTCACGAAGGAGACGCCCCCCCCGAAAAATGCCCTCCCTGCGGAGCGCCGGCCAGCAAGTTCATTGAGCAGGCGAGCGGGGGACTTGTCTTCGCCGACGAGCACAGAATCGGCGTGGCCAAGGGCGTTGACACGGAAATAGTCGAGGGGCTTAGGCACAACTACACGGCGGAATGCATCGAGGTGGGCATGTACCTCGCGATGAGCCGCCAGGCCGACCGCGAGGGCTTTCCCGAAGTGGCCGAGGCCTATAAAAGGATCGCCTGGGAAGAGGCCGAGCACGCCGCCAAATTCGCCGAGCTTTTGGGCGAGGTGGTAGAGGTCTCGACAAAGAAAAACCTCGAGCTGCGCGTGGCCGCGGAGCATGGCGCGACCCAGGGCAAGAAGGACCTCGCGACGAAGGCGAAGCAGCTCAATCTTGACGCGATTCACGACACCGTGCATGAAATGTGCAAGGACGAGGCGCGTCACGGCATGGCCTTCCAGGGCCTGCTGAAAAGGTATTTTTAGCCTTAACCGCAGGGAGCCATGAAAAATACCGCTCAACGAAAGCTGATTCTGGGCGCCGTCGAAGGCCTGGGGAATCATCCCTCTGCCGACGAGGTGCTGGAATACCTGGTTCTGCGGCGCCCGTCGATAGGCAGGGCGACCGTCTACAGGAATCTCAGCCGAATGGCTCAGACCGGCGAGCTATTGTTCGCCGGGAATTTCCAGGGCAGGGCGCGCTACGATCAAAGGCTGGACAGGTACTACCACTGCATCTGCGATTCCTGCGGCCGTATTTTTGACGTGGAAGGCGACCTGTCCGATCTTTCCGGCAGGATCAAGCCCACCGAAGGCTTCGACGTCTCCGCGTGCAATATCACTTTCAACGGGCTTTGCTGGGAGTGCAAGGCCGCCAATTCAAACCTGCCGCGCGAGGGCGCGGGAACGGGAACTGCCGATTAAGCTCCGTCGGGCTTGATCGGCGCTCCCCTTGAGCATCATTAGGAAGGGCCATGATTAATTTCACCGAGGATCTTGAGACGAAAGTTCCTCACATAGACGAGCAGCACAGGGAGCTCTTTAGCAGGATCAACGCTGCCGTGGAGCTTGGCTCCACGGCAGCGGAAAAAGCCGAAACGGACAAAACTTTCAAGCTCCTGGGCGACTACATCGACAGGCATTTTAGCGACGAGGAGGCCCTTCAGCGCAAAAGCGGCTACCCCAAGTGCGATTGGCACCGGGAACAGCACCAGCTTTACGTAAGGGCCTTCCAGGAGCTTAAAGCCGAGTACGACCAAAACGGCCCCTCGCTGGAGTTCACCCTGCGCCTTAACAAGTCCATCATCGACTGGATCGTCAAGCATATCCGCTACGTGGACAAGGAGCTGGGCAAGTACATCCGGGACAAGGGCTAGCGTTCCGTCATTTGAATATTCCGGAACGCTAGTGTTCCGGAATATTCAAATGACGCTATGCAGGTTGAGGTAATTCCTTGCCCGGCAAGGAATTACCGAACGTTGCGATTTAGCGAACCGAATATTCCGGAACGCTAGGCCCCGCCTCCTTTTCGCCGCTGCCCCTTCGCGCGCTTTTCACGCTCGCGCGAAATACGCTATAATATGGCAGATATATGGAATTCAAAGACTTCGACCTGCATCCCGATCTGCAGCGCGGGATTGCCGAGGCCAACTACGTTACCTGCATGGACGTGCAGGAGCAGGTGCTGACTCACGCCTTTGGCGGACAGGACCTTTACGTGCAGTCCCAGACCGGGACTGGAAAAACCGCTGCCTTTCTGATCGTGATTTTTCAGCGCCTGCTTTCCGAGGACTTTTTGTCCGGCAAAAAAGCGCTGATCATGGCCCCGACCCGCGAGCTCGCCGTCCAAATCGAGGAAGAGGCGAAAGTGCTGGCGAAATACCTGCCTTTCAAGACCGGCAGCTTCTACGGCGGCGTGGGCTACGCGCAGCAGGAGCGGCTTTTGCGGGAAAACGCGCAGATTCTCGTGGGCACTCCGGGCCGCGTGCTGGATCTGAACGCCTCCGGGCGCATGAACCTGATGGACATCGCCTTTCTTGTCCTTGACGAGGCGGACAGGATGTTCGACATGGGCTTTTATCCGGACCTGCGCAAGCTGATCCGCGTGGTTCCGCCGGCCGACCGCCGCCAGACGATGCTTTTCAGCGCCACCCTGAACGCTTACGTGAAGAATCTTGCCTGGGAATACACGCGCAATCCTTTCGAGATCGAGATTCAGCCGGAGATTGTTACGGTGGAGGAGATCGATCAGGTTCTTTACCATGTTCCGTCCAACGACAAGATGCGCATGCTCCTTGGCGTGCTCCAGCGCGAAAAGCCGGAAAGCGCGATTATTTTCTGCAACACCAAGCGCTACACCGAGATCGTGGCGAAGCGCCTTAGGATGAACGGCTACGAATGCGAGTTTATCATCGGCGACCTTCCGCAAGTGAAGCGCCTGAAGGTGATCGACGACCTGAAGGCCGGAAAGGTCAGGTTTTTGGTGGCCACCGACGTGGCGGCGCGCGGGCTGGACATAGAGGCGCTGGCGATGGTCGTCAATTACGACCTTCCGACCGAGGCCGAAAATTACGTCCACAGAATAGGGCGCACGGCGCGGGCCGGGAAAACCGGCCGCGCCGTTACCCTGGCCAGCGATCAGGACGTTTACGAGCTGCCGGCGATCGAGCGTTATATAGGAAAGAAAATTCCATCCGAGATTGCCAGCGCCGAGCTTTACGGCACGGACGATAGCGCCGGCCGGCGCGTGAACTCGGATTTCTACGAATCCCGCCACGACGACCGTTCTTCCGGGCGCGGAAATGGCCGGCCGCCAAGGCGCGGGGATTCCTCGGCCCGCGGCGAGCGCCCGCCGAGGCGGGATGCGCCGATCCGGGATGGCGGAGGGCGCAGGGACGAGAGGCGCGGGGAAGAGGGCAGGGGGCGCAGGCCTGAGCGATCCTCGGCAGGCGGCGAAAGGCCGGCGCGAACAGGCGAACGCAGTGGCCCAAGGCCGGAAGCTCAGGGGCAGGACCTTTCCGGCCTGAGCTTTGACGAGCGGATGGCCGTTTACAAGAAAAAGTACAGCGGGGAAAAGCCAGGGAACGAAGGCGGGCGCCAAGGCAAAAGGACCGAGCAAGGCGGCTCGCGTGAGGGAAGCGACAGGCCGCGAGGCGAACAGCGTCGCGCCGACGGGCCGCGTCGCTCTGACAAGCCGCGCGGGGCCGACAAGCCGCGCCGCGCTGACGGGCCGCGCGGCGCCGACAGTCCACGCCGCGCCGACGGGCAGCGCAGGGCCGACAAGCCGCGCGGGGCCGCCGGAGATCAGGGCGCGCCGCGCAGGAACCAAAAGCCCGGTGGCCAAAGGTCTGCCGAGCCGGCAAAACAACAGCGCGAAGAGCAGGCCAAGACGAAACCGAACATTCTTTCCAAGCTTTTGGGAATTTTCAAAAAAGGCTAAGCGCAATCCGGCCGCCGCGCGCGCTGCGGCGCGGCAGTTGCGCTTGCGGGCATCGCATTGCTGTAGGCCGAAAGCAGCAAAAAAATCAAGAGCAGGGCAAGGGCCTTGCCAAGGGCTATGTTATGTTTACTAGGATTAACATGGACGAAGTTGCGTTTCTGGTGGATCGCATGATCGAAAAATGGCAGAAAGGCGACCTTACCGAAGACCCATACCATGAAGATTTGGATTTCCTCGGCGGATGGCAAGGCGAGGAATTTGAACTGGCAATGAGGTTCGCCAATGAACCCGAAGTCAAGGCCAAGGCTATGGAAATAGGTTTTAGAATGGGCGTCGGCATGGCGGGCGACATGAATACTGGCCTTATGGGCGCCCGTGAAATGCTCTGTTGGATTGCCGACGAGATAATAATCAAAATAAAGGATCCGTCCGGGAAAAGCTAAGTAGCGCAGGTTTGTGGGAAACGCTGATTCCCTTATTTTATCAGCGTTTTCCAATGGCGCGCAACCTGTCGCTGTATGATGTGGCGATAGGTTGCGCTTGCGGGCGATTGAGCATGACATGGAGGGGCAATGAATTTTAAGGGCACTGTGATAGTCGAAAAGGAAGAGGAATGGTTTGTCGCGACTTGTTTTGAGAACAGGGTCGCGTCGCAGGGGAAAACCGTGGATGAGGCAATCGAAAACCTGAAAGAGGCGCTGGAACTTTATTACGAGGACGATGCGGCGTAACGAGTGTTCCGGAATATTCGGTTTGCTAAATCGCAACGTTCGATAATTCCTTGCCGGGCAAGGAATTACCTCAACCTGCATACCGTCATTTGAATATTCCGGAACACTAGTGCCACATTTAATTAAAATAAAAATTTGAGAGAGCGCGCGCGGAGGACGAAATGCACGATCTTGGCATTGACAACGTTATTATCGTTTCAGGCAATTTTGGATACGCGCCATTTGTCGGTTCCCTTTGCGTTAAGGACGGAAAAATAGCCGAGGCGCGCCGCGCGCCGGTATTGCCCGGCGAATGCGCGCAATGGATTGACGGCGGGGGAAAAATCCTCATGCCCGGCCTGGTAAACTGTCATTGCCACGGCGATATGACCCTCGCGCGCGGCCTTGGCGACGACATGACCCTGCTCGAGCAAATCGAGGCATACCGCCCGCACAATTGGTTTTACAGCTTTATTACCGACGAGGAACGCTATTACGCGCGCCAGCTTGCGTACTGCGAGGCGCTTCTTTCCGGCTGCACCTTTGTTTGCGAAAATATGTACTGGGGACTGGGCGGCGATTCCGCTCGCGCGATGACCGAGATTGGAATCAAAGGCGCGCTCGTTGAGGACGCGCGAAAGGACTTCGCCGATTCAGGCGCGCTTTTAAGCGAGCGAGAGCTGCAGGACTTTTCGCAGGGCTGTCGCGCCGCCGGCCTTGTCCCGGTGATTGGACTTCCGGCCGAGGAAGACTGGGAAACCGGCGCCCTTCAAAAACTTTTCGCGCATTTAAGCGGCATCGACGCGCTTAAAACAATGCATCTTGCGGAAAACATTTGGCGCAAGGAAATTATCAAAAAAAAATATGGCCTGCGCCCCATCGAATACCTTGCGCGCAACGGCTTTTTATCCGGCGATCTGATCGCCTCGCACGTAGTCTGCGCGGACGCGGACGAAGTCGCGATGCTGAAAGAGGCCGAGGTAAAAATCGCCAACACGCCGCTTTGCGAAATGAAAATCGCCGACGGCGTGGCGCCAATTCCGGAAATGGCAAGGCAGGGCCTTACGATTGGCCTGGGAACAGACGGCGCGCTTTGGAACAATTCCAACGATATTTTTAGGGAAATGAAAGGCATGTCGCTTCTGCACACGATTACCGGCGGCATA
>WRAL01000083.1 GCA_009780285.1 Treponema sp. | reverse complement strand
GCCTGCAGGCTTCCTCCGCAAGCGCCTTTTTCTCTCTCATCGATAACCCCATTGCGCCCTCGAGTCCAATCTGCCATGGGCAGATTGGACCACCCTCCTTCGGACAAGCATATTTGGGTTAGGTTTTTATTTTGAGGCATCTGTTTTTTACGGTTAGGTTTTTTATGAGGCAACGCGCCGGCTAGCCAAAAGCGGGATTTAAGGCTATGCTCGGGGCATGACAAATCGCAAATTGGCGGCGCTGGCCGTCGCGGCGGCGCTTCTTTGGGGCTGCGGGAACTCCGGCGCGCCCGAATCCTTCGCGCCTCCCGGCTCGGAGATTTTCGACTCAGACGGTAGCTACGCTCTGGGGATGAGCGTGGGCATGGACTTTATGTCCATAGGCGTTTTCCCGGACATCGGGGCTTTCATCTAGGGACTGCGCGACGCGCTTATGGACAACGCTCGCTATACGATGGAGCAGGCGCTGGAGATTTTCGAGACGGCCTATGCGCCGATGCTGCGAGATCGCGAGGCGACATTCCTTGAGGGAAACGCGCTGCGCCCCGGCGTGGCCGTTACGGAAAGCGGGCTTCAGTTCGAGATCATTTTCGAGGGCGAGGGCCCGAACCCGGACGCTTTTTCCACCGTTCTCGTCCATTATGAGGGCTACCTGATCGACGGGACGGTCTTCGACAGCTCGCTTCAGCGCGGGGATCCGGAGCAATTCCACCTTCCCTCGGTGATCCCCGGCTGGGCCGAGGGCCTGCAGCTTATGAACGTCGGCGCGGTCTTTCGCTTCTTTATTCCTTACGACATTGGCTACGGGCCGCAGGGAGTGCCGGGGATGCCGGAGTTCGGGATGCCGGGCATTCCGCCCTACGCGACCCTTATTTTTGACGTGGAGCTGCTCGAAATCGTCGAGAGCGCGGCGTTCGACTGGTAGCGGGCGGGGAAAATATGAAAAATATCGCTTTTTTGGCCCTTTTGCTCGCGTTTCTTGGCATGGAAGCCCAGGCGCGCGGGATCCGGGACGACGTGAATCTGGCCGGGCAGCAGGCGCGCGAAAGCTACGCCTTCGGCATGATGGTCGGCTCGGATTTCGGCTATTCGGGGATAGAGCTTGACTACGCGGCCTTCATGGAGGGCCTTATAGCGGCGATGGGCGGCGACCCGGCGGCCGCGCGCATGGACAGGGCCGAGGCGCTCGCGCTCGTTCAAAACGCGCTGGAAGCGTCGGCGGAAAGGGAGGCGCTTGTTCTTCGCGGCCGGGAGGAAGCCTTCCTCGCCTCGAATTCGCTCGCGCCCGGCGTGCTCGTTACGGACAGCGGGCTTCAGTACGTGCCGATTAGGGAAGGGGAGGGCCAGCGCCCAGGTCCCTGGGACACCGTTCTTGTTCATTACGAAGGGACTCTCCTTGACGGGACGGTTTTTGACAGCTCGCTCGAACGCGGCTTTCCGGAGACCATCCCCCTTGAGCTTGTGATTCCGGGCTGGGCCGAGGCGCTTCAGCTTATGACGGTGGGCAGCGAGTACCGCTTCTACATTCCCTCGGCGCTGGCCTACGGGCCGCAGGGAGTGGGCCAGGCCGTCCCGCCCTATTCCACGCTGGTTTTCACGATAGAGCTTCTGTCGATTTACGGCGATTGACCGCCATTGGAGCGTTCCGGCGATGGCCGGAGCGCTCATTTGCCCGTTCCCAGCTTGTACCCTATTCCCCTGACCGTCTCGATCATGGGCCCGGCTTCCCCAAGCTTTCTTCGCAGGCCGAGGATCTGCACGTCCACCGATCGGTCCGTCGCCGGATAGTCCGGGCCCTTGATCGCGGCGATCAGGCTCGAGCGCGTGAAAACGATGTCCGGGTGGGAAATAAAGTGGCGCAGAAGCGCGAATTCCGTGGGGAGCAGATACAGTTCCCGCTCGCCGAGAAAGGCCGCGTGGCGCTCGTCGTCAAGGCTCAGCGACTCGTGCCTCCAGGAGCGCGCGGCCTTCTCGCGAGAGCCTTCCGCGCGCCTGCGCATCGCGGCCCTGACCCTTGCGGCCAGCACCTTGGCGCTGTAAGGCTTGATCACGTAATCGTCGGCGCCAAGCTCCAGCGCCGCGATCACGTCCGAGTCCTCGCCGCGCGCGCTGGCTATGATAACCGGAATCAGGCGCCAGGCGTCGCGGGCGCGCATCTCGCGCAAAACGTGAAGGCCGTCCATGCCGGGCAGCGCCAGATCCAAAATCACGCAGCCGGCGCCCTTCCTGCCCAGGCGCGCAAGCCCTTCCTCGCCGCTGCCGGCGAAGGCCAGATTCCAGCTTTCGTTTTTCATCGAGACGGAAAGGATCTCCCGCGAGTCCGGATCGTCCTCGATTACCAGAACCGTCGGCCGTTCTTCCACTACTCGTTAAGTTCCTCGTAGCGGCCCTCGACCATGTAGATTATTCCCTCGCATATATTCGTGGCGTGGTCGCCCAGCCTTTCCAGCCGGTTCGATGTCTTGATCACCCTGTAAGCCTTTTTGACGAGCTTTGGGCGTTCCTTCATAAGAAGCAGGGTTTCCTCGATGATGGCCTTGTGTTCCTCGTCGATTCCGTCGTCCATCGCCGCCGTGGCGCGAGCGGCTCGCGCGTCCTGCGCGAGAAAGGCCGATACCGCGCAACGGATCATTTCCTGCCCGATCTCGGCCATGCGTTCCAGGCGCTCCGTCGAAAGGAGGGGCGGATCCCCGGACAGCTTAAGAGCCGCCCTAGCCAAATGCACTGCGTGATCCCCAGCCCTTTCAAGATTGCCGGTAAGCTTGAAAATAACGACAAGCTCGCGCAGATCCCGCGCCACCGGCTGCTGCGTGGCTATCACCATCGCCGCGTCGTCCTCGATTTTAAGCTGAAGCGCGTTTATCGCGGCGTCGCTCTCGGTAACCTCGCGCGCGAGCGCCTCGTCGCCGGATCTCAGCGCGAGGCGGGCCTTTCCCAGATCCTCCTCGACGCGAGTGGCCATTTCCAGAATATCCCGACGCAGCTTGTTCATGGCATCCGTTAATCCGCTTCGTGTGTCCATGCGTCCCCCTTGGCCGCGCTCGCTCGCGCGGGACTAAGCGTATCAGGTTTTTTCGGCCTTGTAAAGCGGGGCCAAAGCGCCTTTGGCGCTTTGGCCTCGGAGTTTTGCGAAGCAAAACTCCGCGCCTGGTTGCGCGAGGATAAAAGCCCGACAACATAAAACTTTTGAGCGGGACGAAGGTCCCGCCCAAAAGTTTTTCCTATCAAAGAGCGGCCTTTCATCCAAGCTGCCCGACGCGAATGCCCTGTGCTCCGCCGCGCGCGGGCGCCGAGGGCATTTGGAGCGCAGCGACATGACCGAGGTCCCGCGCGCGGCGGAGCGCAGGGGGCCAGGGATACAAGGCCAAAGGTCAAAAGGCCGCGCGGCCCTTGCGATTTTCTTCGTTTCGCGTTATTTTTACAGTGATGACTCCGAACCAGGAAGATGCGCTTTACGAATTTTTGGACGACGCTGTCGCTCCCTTTGCTCTGAAGGACGCGGCGAACTACGTCCGCTCCCAGGATTCGGAGTGGGCGGAGAACCTTCCGGCCGACATCACGGCCTTTCTCGCCTCCGGCGACCTAGCCTTTCGCGTGGACGGCCGGCGCTGGATCTCCCGGCGGGGTTTCTTTGAGGGCATTCCCTTCGTCATCTCGCCCACGCGCCTTGAGCTTCTTAACGGGGCGCTGATTCCCGGCCACCGCTGCATCCCTTTCGCGAGCCCGGCGAAGATGCCCAACGACTACCGTTTTTTTTGGAAGGGGAAGCCCATTCCCAGGGCGGCCATCGAGGCGCCGCCGGAGGAGCTCTACCCCTATTACAGCTTTTTCGGGGAATACGCGCCTCAGATAGTGGCGCGCGACAGCCCGGAGAACGAGGCGGCCTTCGCCCTTCATCCCTACGAGGATCCGGCGGAGATTTCCGTCAGGACCTTGGACATGCGCGCGATTTTTCGCGAGGCCTCCTTCGTTCCGGGCGACCGTTTCGTCGCCAGAATCATTGACTGGAAGGCCGGGCATTTTTCGCTTGAAAAGGTCGGCGTCGGGCAATGGCGGGCCGAGGATCTTTCGGAATGGGCCGAGGCCGCGGAAAAGGGCTTTTCGGAAAGCTTTTCGAAGGTGGGGCCGGGGCTTTCTGCCGAGGAGCAGATCGCCTTCGCGTACTGGCACGGCCCGGAGCGCATGCGCCGGCTTCCGGCCTACTCGCTAGAGGAATTTATCGGCAAGATCACCGAGACCATCGAAAGCGCCGTGGAATACGGCATGGAAAGCCGCTTCTGGCATGCCGGCCGGGATATTCCGGACAGCAAGGCTCTTATCGGCGCCGCCGCGCCGCCGGATCGGACGCCGGTCGAGGCCATTCTTTTTAACGCCGGCGCCCCGGTGTCCGAGTTCGTTGCGCGCGCCTACGTAAGGGACGCGCTTTTCAGGAAGGACGCCGGCATGGACGCGCTCGTGGCGAGGATAGTCCCGCGCCCGCGCAAGCTGAAAGGCTCCGAGCTTGCCATCCTTCGCGAATACCTGAGCGATACCCTGGAGGAAATAAGCGAGACCTACAGCATCTTTCTGGACAGGCCCATGGGCGAGCTTAGGACGCAGGTAGGGGATCTTCATTTGGCCGTTCTGGAGCTTGCCAAGGAGATACGGGGCTGGGAGGTGGACGAGTCCTGGCTGCCCAGGCATACCTTCGTCGTTCTTTCGCAGATTCAGGAACATGCCGCCAATCTTCTGGCCGATCTGGACTGCGACGAGGCGCCGCCGGATCAGGACCTCGAGGCGATGGGCAGCTCGCTTGAAAGCATGACGGAAACCCTTTCCGACATTAGGGAAATGCTGAAGGAGGCGGCCAGCGATTTTAGGCGAAGCAATCTTCAGCTTTTGGGATCCGGCGCCCATGCCAAGGAAACATGGCAGATGACGCAGATCAGCGTCGGGGGAACGGAGGTCTGGCGCCGGCTTTTGGTGCCGGGCCTTTGGACCCTGGAAGACCTGCGCGCGATGATCCTCGCAAGCCTTGGCTGGAGCGCCGAGAGCGCGCATTCGTTCCTTGCCTCGGGGCCTAAGGATCCCGCGCAGAAAAGGCTCGACGACAGGACTAAGATACAGGAGCTTCGCGACAAGGGAATAATTCGCATGGAATACGCGCATGGCGACCGATGGATCGTCAGGATCATTTTTATCGCGAGTCACAGGCCGGCCGTGGAGGAGCTTGCGCGCTGCGTTTCCGGCGAGGGATCGGCGCCGCCGGAAAAAATAGCCGGGCCGATTCGCTACAGAAAAACCCTGGCCGCCTTTGAGGGGGGAGGGGGCGCGGAAAAGCGGGCGGCGGCGGCCGAGCTTGGGGAGGGTTTTTCCTCGGGCGCCTTCGATCTGGCTCGATGCAACGCGGCGATCAGGGCCGCCTTCCCGGACAAAAAATGAAATTCCACCTCGAATGCCGTCTCGCCGCTCTTGTAAGGCGCGGCGGCGTTCATCGCGGCATAGTCGCGCGGGACCTTGGCGAAGCTCTGCGCGAAACCATAAGCCTGCTGCCCAAGGGCCTTGGCGCCGACAGGGAAAGGCTCCTTTCCGGCGTCCTGGAACGGGAGGCGCTTCTTTCCACCGGCATCGGGCGCGGCATCGCCATGCCCCATCCGCGCAAGCTCGTTCTTGGCGAAGGGGAGGCTCCCTTCGTCGCCGTTTCCTTTCTCGCCGAGCCGGTGGACTGGGATTCCATCGACGGGGAAAGCGTCAGCTCGATTTTTCTGGTCGTTTCGTCATCGACGCTGCAGCACCTCTGCGCCCTTTCCAGGATAAACTTTATCTGCCGCAACGACGAGTTTCGCGCCCTGATCGAAAGGCGCGCGCCTGACGAGGAGCTGTTTGCCGCCATCGAGCGCTCGCAGGAGGCCTGGGATCCTATGCCTTAACGCCGGCCCTGCGCCGGGTTCCATCGCGAATAAAGTCAAGCCAATTTTCGAAAAACAGATTCGCCGCCGATTTCCAGCGCGCTTCCGGCTCTTTCGCCGAATCGTCATGGGGAAAGTAATTTTTGGGAATGGCTATGTCAAGGCCCTTGGCCAGGTCGCGCCGGTATTCCAGGGCCAAGGTGTCGCCGTCGTACTCGAAATGCCCGGAAACATAGACCTCGCGCCCGCCGCGCGCCGTGGCCGCCAAAATCCCGGCCTCGGCGCTTTCGGCGCGGATCGCAATGCGGGGATTTTCGGCCATCGCGCGCCGGTCGCTTTCCGTGTGCCTTGATTGCGGCGCGAGGAATTCCCCCTGGAAGCCGCGAAAAATCCCCTCCGCGCTTGCCTTATAGGGAAAAACGCCGAAGAGCTTTTTTTCCAGTGGCTTTTTCGCTATGCCGTAGCGCCGGTACAGCGCGGCCTGAGCGCCCCAGCAAATATGCAGGGTGGAAATGATTCTTTCCTCGCTTTCGTCGAGCGTATCGAAAAGCTCGCAAAGCTCGCGCCAGTAGCCCACCTCCCGGAAAGGAAGCGCCTCCACCGGCGCTCCGGTGATCACAAGCGCGTCCAGCCGGTCCTTGCCTGAAATCGCCTTGCCGGCGCCGGTGTAGTATTTTTCCATGTGCCCCGGCGGCGCGCCCCGCGATTCGTGGCTTTCCATGCGAAGGAGCGCCGCCTCCACATGATGCGCGCTTCTTCCCAAAAGCCGCAAAAACTGGAGCTCCGT
>WRAL01000082.1 GCA_009780285.1 Treponema sp. | reverse complement strand
GCCTTTGGCCCGCGCTCCATTCGCCACAGGCAAGGCAGGATTCCCGCGAAGGCGCCCGCCCTCCGCCTCCGGCGGAGGGGCCGAGCGGCCCGGAGGGCGCGAGGAAAGGGCGCCGAGCGGGAATCCTCGAGGGTACTGAAAAAAAATATAAAGAGAATCCTCTGGTGCCTGGCACCGGCCCTGGGTGCCAGGCACTGCGGCCGCATGTCCGGCACCCGAGCCTGTACGCTCAGGCGCGCATCCAAGCCCTGACAACCTAAAACTTTTGGGCGGGACGAATGTCCCGCCCAAAAGTTTTTCCTATAGAAAAGCGGCCTTTCTTGCGCAAGCCCCACCGCGTATGCCCCGCGCCCGCCAGCCGCAGGGGGCCACGGATCAAAGGCCTTAGATCACAAAGGCCGCGAGGCCCCGACAAGGTATTGAAACTTAAACTCTTTCGGTATAAGCTGAACAAAACACGTTTGAAAGCGTATTGGCAGCTTGCACGGCCGCCAAAGGAGGGCGCATGAGAAAAATCAGGGTCATGATAGCGAGCAAAATGGAGGAAGACAGAAAGGAGCTGGCCGCGCTGCTCGCCCGCCACGATGATTTCGAGGCGGCCATCGAAGCGAGGGACAGCTTCGACGCGCTCTCCTCCAGCGCGAGGGAGCGCGCGGACGTGCTGGCGATCGACCTCTGGCTGGACGTTCCCGGCACGCTGGAGCTGGCCCCGGCGATAAGGCGGCGGTCTCCCGGCACGGCGATAGTGGCGCTTGTGTCGCCGGAGGACCGGGTGAGCGTCCGGCAAGCGCTGGGAGCCGGGATAAGCGGGTATTTCCTGAGAGGCTGCGACACGGAGCGCTTCGCGCTGTGCATGCGCAGCGCGTACTTCGGAGCGCCCTACGTGAGCGAGGCGGCGCTGAGGCAGGCGGTGGGCTGCGCGCCTGAACGCGAGGGCTCGTCGACGAATTTCTTCGAGATATTCAGCGCGACGGAGGCGCAGATCATTCGCGGAGTGCTTCTTGGCCTTTCCGATCCCGAGATAGCGAGGGAGCTACATATATGCGAGGGAACCGTGCGCAACTGCATCTGCAGCGCGAGAAAGAAAACCGGCCTTAAAAACAGGGCTCAAATCGGGGCCTACGCCCTGTCCGCCGGCCTGATGGCCGGTGAAAGCGACCTTCCCTGGCTTGCCCAAGGCCTGGGCCAAAAAGCCGCGCCTTAGTGCCGCGCTTTGGCGCGACGCTTTAGCCTCGGAGTTTATAGGCGGTCTAAAGACCGCCCATAAACTCCACGCCTTAAGGCCCGCCAACCTAAAAGCTCCGTTCAAGGCGCAGGGGGCCTGCGATCAGAGTCCGCAGGTTAAAAGGCCGCGAGGCCCCCTATTCAATCCGGATCGTATTCAGCCAGGCGTCGTCGAAGTAGGCAAAGGCTGGGCCGGCGTCCTGCACAAGCTCCGTGTAGTAAAGCTCCTCTACGGTGAACATGGGCACGACGGTGGTGTACCGACGCGCCGGAACGTTCACGGAAGCGGGAAAGTTCAACATATCGACGAACTCGGCGTAAACTTCCGGCCTGTGAACGAAATTGATAAATTCATGCGCAAGCTCCACGCTGCGCGAGCCGTCGAGGATAACAATGCTGTCGATGTAGGCAGGCGATCCTTCCGGAATAAAAAAGCTGGTGTCGCGTATAAGCCTCTCGTTGCCGGCGATTTCCGCGAAAATAAGCTCGGGGAAGCCGTGGACCACCCAAAAATCCTCGTTGGAATAGCCTATGCCAAAGGCCTCCGAATCGAAGCGCACGATGTTCGGCCTCCAATGCCTGACGATGTGATCCCGCGCGGCGGCGATTTCCGCCGGGTTCCTCGTGTTCACTGAATAGCCAAGGTAGGAAAGCGCGGCGCCCATCACCTCGCGCATGTCGTCGAGCATGGACATACGGGGGTTTCCGGCCGCGTCGCGAATGTCGGCACGCTCGAAGATCGACCAGGAACGCTCAAAGTCCGGAACCCTGGCCGTGTTCACGATTATTCCGGCCGCGCCGTAGAAATAAGGAACGGAAGATTCGATGAGCGGATCGGCGGACTTTTCCAGGATGACAGGATCTATGTTGGCCAGGTTGGGGATCATCGCATGATCGATGGGATACAGTTTGCCAAGACGATCCAGAATAGGCACGAAGTCGCCGGAAGGAAAGGCAAGGTCGAAGTTGACCCCTCCGGCCATCAGGCGCGCGAGCATTTCCTCGTTGCTTGTGTAGTAATCCATTATTACCCTCACGCCGAATTCGCTTTCAAACTGGCGCACGATGGAAGTTGGCAGGTACAGCGTCCAAGTGTAAATGCGCAAGGTCTCGCGCCTTTCGCAGGACGAGCCGGAAAGCGCAAACGCAAGCGCTCCAAGGATAACGAGGACTTTCGCAAAAACCGTTCTTCTTTTCATCTTTCTCTCCTTAAAATCTGCCGGCCCTATTTGGCCGCGATGTATTTTAGGAATTTTCGCAGAGCGAAACACAGGAGTATCGTTCCGGCTATCATCACCACGGAAAGCGCGCTGATCACCGGAGTAAGCCCGCCCCTGCGCATTATCGCTGAAAAAATAAATATCGGCAAAGTCGAGGAGCCGGGGCCGGCTACAAAAAACGTTATCACGAAATCCTCTAAAGAAAGCGTGATCGCGGTAAGCAGCCCGGCGACGATTCCCGGCATGCACACGGGCACCGTTACGCGCATCAGCGTCTGCGCCTCGCTGGCGCCGAGATCCTGCGCCGCCTCGATTATCGAAAAGTCGAACTCGTCCAGGCGCGCCATCACCATCAGGAAAACGAAGGGCAGGTTGAAGGTGGTGTGCGCGACGAATATCGTAAAAAGCCCAAGCGGGACGTTGATCGCGGCGAAAAAAACCGCGAGCGAAACGCCGATGATTATTTCCGGCAGGATCATCGGCAAAAAGGAAATCGTCTGCACGTATGCGCGCAGCCTAAAGCGGTACCAGTTAACGCCTATCGCGCCTATGGTTCCTATTACCGTCGCCGTGATCGCCGAGGACGCGGCGATGATCAGGCTGTTGCCGAAGGCGCGCCAAAGCTCGCTCGTTTCGAGCATCTGCCTGTACCAGCGCAGGGAAAACCCGGTCCAGTTCATTCCGGCGCCGTCATTAAAGGAATAAACCACAAGCACGACTATGGGCAAAAACAAAAAAACTATCGCCACGGCGAAAACGATCTGGGAAAAGGAAAAATGCCCGCGCATGTCCCTGCGCATGGCGCGTTTCGCGTGGCGCGCCGCCTCGCCGACCTGCGCCTTGCGTCCGCCGGAAAGAAGGCCGCGAATCGTAGCGACAACGCTCATTTTTGGCCTCCTCGCGTCGCGCCCAAGGGCGTCGCGCCCAAGGGCGTCGCGCCCAAGGGCGTCGCGCCCAAGGGCGTCGCGCCCGAAGGGCGCGATTGCTCCCGTATCAACGCGTCCCGCTTGCGGGCGCGCATGGTCAAAAGCACGCCGGCCGTCGTTACGAGCGTTATCACCATCGAAATCGCCGACGCGCGCGGCCAGTTGCGCGCCCGGGTAAGCTGGTCGGCGATCATGTTGCCAAGCATGTACGAGTCCCGGCCGCCCACCAAAAGCGGCACGGCGTAGGCTCCGAAGACCGGAATAAACACAAACAGTACCGCCGTAAGAATCCCGCCGCGAATGTTGGGAAGCATGACCCGGGCAAGGGCGCCGAGCTTCGATGCGCCAAGATCGCGCGCCGCCTCCAGCAGCGAAAAATCGAATTTATCGATGCTGGCGAAAAGGGGCAGGATAGCGTAGGGCAGGTACATGTACACAAGCACAAGCACTACGGCGCCTTGGTTAAAAAGAAACTGTGCCGGCGAGTCGATAATTCCAAGCCTAATGAAAATCTCGTTCAAAAAGCCGTTGTTTCCGAGCATGTTCATCCAGGCGAAAACCCGAATAAGGAAATTCGTCCAAAACGGAATTATGATAAGCAAAAGAAGCAGGTTCTGTTTTTTGCTTCGAGCCATGAAGTACCCGCAGGGCAGGGCGATAATTAAAGTGATAACGGTGGTAACGATCGCCGTTTGAAGGGTGCGCCAGGTTATGCTCAGAAATATTCTATCGGCCAGCGAACGGTAGGCGTCGAGGGAAAATTCCATGGTAACGCCGCCGTAGATCCCGCGCGCGAGGAAACTATAGGCGATTATTATCAGCGCCGGCGCGAGAAAGAACGCGGTAAACCACAGCGCCATGGGGCCGGCGTAAAAAAGTCCTAGGTTTTTCCTTCCGCGCGCTTCCATGCGCGAACGAGCGCCGGAACGGGCGCTCAATTTCGCACCTCGACTATGTAGCCGTCGTCGGCCGTCCATGAAAGAAAAACAGAATCCTTCCATTTAATACTCGGCCCTTCGTCCGAATAGTTTGCGTGCTGCTTGATCACCCGCAGCAGCGTGCTTCCGGTCATCTTGACGTAGAACTTGGTTTGAAAGCCTGAATAAATCGGCTCGTCCACCGCGCCGCTAAAAATGTTAATGTCCGCGCGCTTGCTCGACGGCCGTTCCTTGCCGATGACGATCTTTTCCGGCCTTATCGTAAAGCTCACCTTCTGCCCGACCATCACCTCGTCGACCGTGGTCACCTTGACCTTGCCAAGCTCCGGCACGTCCAGCTCCGCCATGTACTCCACCCATTCGCGTTCCATTTTTTCCACGCGCTGTACCGTCGCGTCGAAAAGGTTCGTCTCGCCAATGAAGCGCGCCACGAAGTCCGTCTTCGGGCTTTCGTAAATGTCGTGGGGGGTGCCGATCTGCAAGACGTCGCCCTGATCCATGACGGCGATCCTGTCGGAAACGGAAAGCGCCTCCTGCTGATCATGGGTAACGTAAATGAAGGTGACGCCGATTTTGTCGTGGATCTCGTCAAGCTCGATAAGCATGTGATGGCGCAGCTTCGCGTCCAGCGCGGAAAGGGGCTCGTCCAAAAGAAGCACGCCCGGCTCGCTAATAAGGGCGCGCGCGATGGCCACGCGCTGCTTCTGCCCGCCTGAAAGCTGGCCCGGCTTTTTTCCGGCGTGATCCTCGAGCTGCACGAGGCGCAGGTACTCGCCCACCTTGCTTTCGACCTCGGCCTTGGGCGCCTTGCGCAGACGCATTGAGAAGGCGACGTTTTCAAATACCGAAAGATGGGGAAACAGGGCGTAGTTCTGAAAAACCGTGTTCGCCTGTCTCCGATTCGGCGGAAGGGCCAGAACGTCAAGCCCGTCGAAGGCCACCGTTCCCGAATCCGGCCGCTCAAAGCCCGCGATGATGCGCAGGAGAGTGGTCTTGCCGCAGCCGGACGGCCCCAGCAGGGAAAAAAACTCCCCCTTCCTAATTTCCAAGCTCACGCTGTTGAGCGCCCTAAAGCTGTCGAAGAATTTCGATACGCCTTCGACCGTAACGTCGCTACCTTTCAATTTGTTGCTTCCAGCCTCCTTGGGCAAGAATTGTGTGCCGTGCCTCCCGCCGCCCCCGTTTTCGGGAACAGGTCTTTCGCCGTGCGATTTTTGGCTTTGCGCATACGCGCCGCCCCGTCGGATTTTCCCGAGCCTATCCAGAATGGAGGTTTTTCCCGGAAGTGTCAAGCGCCGTTTTGAGCCACGGCGGAATTCAGCCTGTGCGCGCATACTCATTTGAATGAAGCTAAAAAAACTTTGCAATGATATGTATAATTTTTCTAATCAAATATATAAGAGCTTCATTCCTTAATCCCGATATAAAACCAGGAGGGGCACAATGCAAGACGACGCATCGCTCGACGGCCTTTACGCCCAATACGGCGACGGCAAGATAGCAAGAAAAGACCTTGAGGCGGCAATCTACAATATGATCAGGAAAATGATTCCCTGCATCCAGGGTCTTACAAGGGAGGACAGCGAGGACTTTGCGCCTTGGCTCTACCCTCGCATAGGCCGCGCGGTGGACGTGTACCGCGACACGGGATCCTCCTTCGCGGCGCACATCACCACGATGATCCACATGGGGGCAAGGGAGTACAAGAGGAGCCACTTCAAGCGCAGGAAGACGGAGGACGCCGCCTGGACCTCGAGCGTCTGCGACTGGCGCGTAGGCGAGGCCGAGTTTTCAGGCGACGATCCGGCCTGCGTCGAAGGCGCGGAGCCCGGCGGAAAAGGAAGGGGCGGAATAGTGAAAAATTCCCGCCAGGCATTGACGCTTATTCTAAAGTGCTGCGAGCACGTGTCGGACGATTTCCTGGAAAGGGCCGCGCCCAGGGTCGGGGTCGAGGCCGGCGTGCTTAGGGAGATGACCGGCGCCCTCGTTCAGGACAGAGCGAGACGCATCGCCAAGGCCCAAAGGCTCCAGCGACATGCGAACGCCCTTCTTTGCCGAATCGTGGCCTTGGAAAAATTCCTTTGCGAGACCGTGGGCGACGAGGCGCTGCGGAAAAGGCTGGAAGCGCGCGTGGCGTTTTGCCGCGACAAGCTGGCCAGAATACGGGAAAGGCTGACGAAACTGCGACGGCACCCCTCCAACGCCATGATCGCGCGGCTTTTGGGGGTAAAGAAAGGCACCGTGGATTCGGCGATGCACGCGCTGAGGCTAAGCGCGCGCAAGGGCCTCTGCATTCCCGACTAGTGTTCCGGAATATTCAAATGACGGTATGCAGGTTGAGGTAATTCCTTGCCTGGCAAGGAATTACCGAAGGTCGCGAATTAGCAAACCGAAT
>WRAL01000081.1 GCA_009780285.1 Treponema sp. | reverse complement strand
CTTCTGTAGGAAAAACTTTTGGGCGGGACCTTCGTCCCGCCCAAAAGTTTTAGGTTGTAAGGCCGTAAATGTGGAGTTTTGAGGCGGGCTTTAGCCCGCCTCAAAACTCCGAGGCCAACGCGCCTACGGCGCGTTGGCCCATCCTTGCAAAATCGGCTAAAATACATGAAAATACCCCATGCCTTCATACGAAGGGAAATCAAGGACAAGGAGCAAAGGATGAAAAGAACCAAGGGATTATGGCCGCTGGCCGTAATCGGGGGCCTCGCGTCGCTGGCGCTGGCATTCGCGGCCTGCGACAACGGGAACAAGGACTCGACCCATGCGCACGATTGGGGCGACTGGACGGCGCATAGCCCAGCCTCGATACTGTCGGCGGCCAAGGAAAGGCGAATCTGTAAGCTGGATGGCTCGCACTTCGAGGAACAGGATGTTGGCGGTAAGCTAGCCGGCCTTATCACCACCGTAGAAGTAGCCAGCGGCTTTTTCATGTACGGCAGGGACGGCGAATCCGGCGGCGAGCCGGAAACGGTGGCCTCTTTCCACATAGGCAAATACGCGGTAACGCAGGCGCAGTGGCAGGAAGTGATGGACAACAATCCCAGCTATTTTAATGGGACAAACGCCTGGAACGGCGCGGCGACAGAGACGTTCAACCGAAACAACCTGCCTGTAGAGCAAGTAAGCTGGTACGACGCGCTAGTGTTCGCTAACAGGCTGAGCGTAAAGGACGGGCTTGATCCGGCGTACCGCATAAAGGGCAGCGTTGATCCCGCCGACTGGGGCGACGTGCCGAGCAGCGCGAACGACGCTGACTGGGATGCCGTGGAAATAGTCCCCGGGGCGAACGGCTGGCGGCTTCCGAGCGAGCGGCAGTGGGAGTTCGCGGCGAAAGGCGGAACGCTCTCGGCCGGCTACTCAGGCGCGGCGACGGACAGGTATTTCCTGTACTCGGGAAGTAATAATGTCGAAGATGTCGCGTGGTACTGGGACAACAGCAATGGCAGAACGCATGAAGTCGGGAAGAAAGGGGCAAACGAGCTAGGCCTGTACGACATGAGCGGGAACGTCTGGGAGTGGTGTCAGGACCGGTGGTCCTCCGAGAGCGCGTACCGCGTTGTTCGCGGCGGCAGTTGGAGCTATTCGGCGGGCGTCGTCCGTTCGGCCTTTCGTGGCAGCTACAGCCCCTCAGACCGGGGCAGCTTTGTTGGCTTCCGGCTGGCGCGCCCCTAGTTCTGCAAATTCAAAAAATCCAAAGGCCCGGTCGCTCCGAGCTGCGACCGCCTCAGCGGGCGCGAGCCGGAGCGTCGGGGCCTTTGGTACCTTGGGGGGGTTGACCTTTTTATAGCCAAAGGCTATAAAAAGGTCAACCCCAGGGTTTATTCCCGCCGAAGGCGGCGAAATTTTTTGAGCATTTTAGAGGCATTTTTTTATGGCGCTTTTAACGCAGTACGCGAGTTTTTTTATCAGTATTTTTAGCGAAAAATCCGCGACGGACGAAGTGAATACTTTTTTACGATCGCACCGGATAATAAACGTGGAAAAGAAGTTACTGGACGGGGAGCGCGGCACCGGCTGGGCCTTCCTCATCGAATACGCCAACCAGGACGGCAGGGGCGCCGCGCCGGGGCAGCCGCAGGCCCGCGTCGATTACCGCGAAACGCTCGGCCCCGTCGAGTACGCGCTGTACGACAGGCTTCGCGCGGCGCGCAAGGAGCTTGCCGACAAGGCCAGCATTCCGGTCTACGCGGTTTTCACCAACGACCATCTTGCCGCGATGGTAAAAAAGCCGGCCAAAACCCTGCGCGATCTGGCCGCCATTCCGGGCGTGGGCGACGGCCGGATCAAGCAGTACGGCCAGGCGCTCTTGGACGTTTTGGCCGCGGCGTCCGCCGAGGCGTCTTCCGCCGAAGCGGCGTCCGCCGAAGCGGCGTCCGCCGAAGCGGCGGACGCAGAAGCGTCTTCCTCGTCAGACGCGCGGCAAAAAGAGCAATCCAATGAAACGGCAAAGCCTCCTTTTTGATCGCGTAATCGACTACGGCAACATCCGCCTGGCCTTTCTCAAAGCCATGCGCGGAAATCGCGAAAGCCCGCAGGCCCTCGCCTTCTGCCAAAACACGGACGCGAACCTGAGCGCGCTTCAGCGACGGCTGGCCTCGCTCGACTGCCAATGGGGCGACTACCGTTCCTTTTCGATACTCGATCCAAAGCCCAGAATTATAAGCACGGCGCCCTTTGCGCAAAGGATAATGCACCACGCGATAATCAACGTGATAGGCGACGTTCTCGAGCGCCCGCTCGTGCAGCATTGCTACGCCTGCAGAAAGGGCAAGGGAACGCGCGCCGCCGTCCTTTACGCTTTTGGGCAGTGCAAGGCGCATCCGTATTTTTTGAAAATGGACGTGCGCAAATATTTCGACTCGATACATCACGGCCTGTTAAAAGCGCAGCTGCGCCGCCTTATTAAGGACAGCCGCGTTCTTGCTCTGCTGGACGGCGTCATCGACAGCTACGAAGCCTCGCCGGGCCGGGGAGTTCCTATCGGAAACCTCACAAGCCAATTTTTCGCGAACACGCATCTTGCGTGGATGGATCACTTTATCCTGGAAAAACTTCAGGCGGCGGCGTACTGCCGTTACATGGACGACTTCGTGATCTGGGCCGATAGCAAAAATTTTTTGCGGGAATGCCGCGAAAACGTTATCGATTACGTTAAAGAAAATCTTGGCCTGGAACTTAAGCCGCCGGTTATGGGCAGCGCGGCCCGAGGCCTTCCGTTTCTGGGATTCCTTGTTAAGGATCGCGGCATTTATCTAATGCAAAAATCAAAAAGGAGGTTTAAGGCGCGCATGGCCGAAATATCGGCCCTGGAGGCGCGCGGCGGCATCAGCCAGGAAAAAGCCGGCCAAAGGGCGATAAGCGCTCTGGCGGCAATAAGCCTCGCGCGCGCGGATGGCTTTAAAAGAATGGTTAACAAAAAGGCAAGCGGTTGAATAAAAAGCGCGAACCGCGTTGATCGCGGCGGCAGTTGGAACAATTCGGCGGACGACGTCCGTTCGGCCATTCGTAACAACAACAGCCCCAAAAACCGGAACAACAATGTTGGCTTCCGGCTGGCGCGCCCCTAGCTCTGCGGATCGCAAGGCGAAAAATCGCAGAACAAACCGCTTGCCTGCAAGGCAGGCGCAAGCCGGCCCTGCGAACACGAGCGGCGCGTTCCTGTTGGTACCCGGATCGAGGATCCTCGGGAAGGCCGGAACGTGTTTTTTTCACGCCTATTTCGCCTTAGCCCTAAATTCCGTCGCCAAAATATCCATGGACAGATCATCAAAAAAACGGCCATCGATAAAACGCGCCTCGCGCCTTCGTCCAATTTCCTTAAAGCCGACCTTTTTGTAGCACGCAATCCCTTGCGCGTTGCCCGAATTTACGTTCAGCATAATGTTATGCAGATTAAGCGTGTCAAAGCCGTAGCCCAAAATAAGCCGGATCGCCTCGGCTCCGTAGCCCTTGCCGCGCCGCGCGGCCTCGCCTATAAACAGGCCCAAGGTGGCGCTGCGATGAACGCCGTCGATTTCCATCAGGCTGATATTGCCCAAAAGCTCGTCGCCTTCCTTTAGGACCATGGCGTAGTTGTGGCCCTCGTCGCTCATCTTTTCAAGAGTCTTTTTCTCGTTCGTTAGCGAAAGCATTTTCGAGTACAGCCCGACGTTTTTCGCCACATCCGGATCGTTGACCCATTTTGCATAGCGTTCCAGGTCCTCGCCGTTTATGGGCGACAGATAAAGCCGCTCTCCTATCATCTTCGGGAAATATTTCATCAAAGCGCCTCCTTGTATTCGCGCGCGAGAATATCCATGCAAACGTCGTCCAAAAAAAGCTCGCCCCTTATTATCGCCTCGCGCCTGCGTCCAATTTCTTTAAAGCCGGCTTTTTGGTAGCAGGCAATTCCTTGCGCATTATCGCTATGAACATAAAGCATGACGTTGTTAAGATTCAAAACGTCAAAGCCATAGCTCAAAACTAGCCCTATCGCCTCGGCGCCGTAGCCCTTGCCGCGCCGCTCGGCCTCGCCTATGAACAGGCCAAGGGTCGCGCGGCGGTTGATGCGGTCTATTCCCATCAGTCTCGCGCCGCCCAAAAGCTCGTCGTTTTCCTTTAGAACGATGGCGAAGTCATGCCAGGACTCGCCTGTTTCCTCAAGCGTCTTTCTCTCGCTAGCAAGCGAGCGCATCTGCGGGTACGCGCCGAGGGTTATCGCCACTTCCGGATCGTTGCCCCACTTCGCGAACAGCGGCGCGTCTTCAGGGTTTACCGACGAAAGGTAAACGCGCTCGCCAGTAATTTTGGGGAAATATCTCATCCAAGCGCCTCCTTTCATTCGCCTTTGATTATGGCCTAGTGCTCCGGAATATTCGGTTTGCAAAATCGCAACGTCGGTACTTCCTTACAGGGCAAGGAAGTACCTCAACCTGCATACCGTCATTTGAATATTCCAGAACACTAGTGTTCCGGAATATTAGGTTTGCAAAATCGCAACGTCGGTACTTCCTTACAGGGCAAGGAAGTACCTCAACCTGCATACCGTCATTTGAATATTCCGGAACACTAGCGTCTTCTCCTAGCCTTTCCTAAGCTTTTGCGGCGCGTAGTTCCCCGAGCGGCGTTGCGCGGGATAGGCTACGAAGCGCTTGTTACGTAGCCTTACCCAGTTGTTAGCTTATGTTTTATTTCGCCGATTATTGCCATATCTATTTCACACAATTTTTCAGCATCAATATAATACTTATCATTCTTGCATCGAACCGTCTTACCTTGCATCGCCAAGAGATCATAGCAGTTAAATTTATCACTCAGAATATTTCTGGTGTCGTACAATTTATCAATTAAATCCCCATAGTCCTGCAATTTTGGAATAGAGCCTTCATTGTAGAATATTTCCGAGGCAAGGATTATTTCTTTGATTAATGAATGTCCGTTAATTTTTTTGCAGAATTCATCAAGGGTAATGCAATCTCTAATCTTCTTAGAAAAAATATATTTCTCGCCTCTGAAAAAATTCTCGTAATTAGGTTCGGGTATTATTAGCGCATTATACTCGTGGCTATAACGCTCGGAATCCCTCGGTATCATATAACAGAGCGTAATAACATATCCCGGAAACAGTATTTTGCAAAGGTTTACCTTTCTTAATATTCTATTACGAAATATGGGACTCTTGCCTCTTGATACTTCAAATAAAAATATATCCTTGCCTTTCATTCCTATCGCGTCAAATTCGCAAAAAATGCTTTTGCCAATAACGTAACTAATATTTCCAAATGAAGTATATTTAAAACCATCATAAGTTTTATGATCATCTATCAAATATTTGGACTTAACTAAGTCTATATGGCTATATTCCTCCAGTAGATAATTATAACAATGCCATTCATATATCCTGCTCTTTTGAATAGCCTTTTGCCTAATGTTCTCTATGACTACGCTGTTAGTTGGTTTCATTTTCCCTGCGCAAGTCCCTGGCTTCCGCCGTCGCGCCGCTCTCCCGCGTCTCGCGGGAGAGCGCCTCGCGGGAGAGCGTCTCGCGGGAGAGCGCCTCGCGGGAGAGCGCCTCGATCTTCTGCACCATATCAAAGCCCTCGCGCACGCTTGAATCGGCGATAAAGCGCAGCGCCGGGATTTTTCGTATGTGCAGGGCCTCGCCAAGACGCGCGCGCACGAAGCCGGCTGCGCTTTGAAGGCCCTGCGCGCATCTGCGGGTGGAACCTGCGCCGCTCGCGCAGGAAACGTACACGTCGGCGTAGGACAGGTCGCGCGAAACCTCAACCCGCGTGATCGACGCGAGCGGGGAAACCCTGGGATCCTTGATCCTGCATTTAAGGATGAGGTCGCCGATCATTTCCTGCATCTGGCGACCCAGCCTTTCCGTTCTAAACTCAGACACCGGCGCTTCCTTAGGTAGAGCTCAGCTTCCGCGCGACCTCGACGATTTCGATCACCTCGAAATGATCGCCAACTTTAAGGCCGTCGAAGCCGTCGATGCCAATGCCGCATTCGTAGCCGGCGGCCACTTCGCGCGCGTCGTCCTTGAAGCGTCTAAGCGACGATATTTTGCCGGAAAATATGACCACCGAATCGCGAATGACGTTGACGTTGGCGCTGCGCTTGACCGTTCCGCTCTGCACGTAGCATCCGGCGATGACGCCGGCCTTCGGCACCTTGAAGGTGTCGCGCACTTCCACCGTGGCGATGATCTCTTCCTTGGTGTCCGGCTTGAGCATGCCTTCCATCGCCTGCTGGATTTCCTCGACCGCCTTGTAAATAACGTTGTACTTGCGTATGTCCACTTTTTCCTGGTCGGCAAGGGATTTCGCCTTGGGAAGCGGGCGCACGTTAAAGCCTATAACGATGGCCTTGGACGCGATGGCCAGATCCACGTCGCCCTCGCTTACGGGGCCGGGAAGCGCCTGTATGACGTGCAGCCTGATTTCCTTTGTCGAAAGTTTTTCCAGGCTGCTCTTCAGCGCCTCGGCCGAGCCTTGCACGTCGGCCTTGATGATCACCTTCAGCTCCTGAACGGCGCCTTCCTTGATCATGTCGCGCAGGTTATCCACGGTAACGTGCCTGCGGGTTTTCGCGTCCTCGAAGCGCTTCAGCTCCTGGCGCTCGCTTCTGCTCGGCGCACTGGTGCTGGGTTCTCTCGTCTCCTGCGCGCCGTCTTCCCGGCCTGCGCTCTCGTCCGCGAAG
>WRAL01000080.1 GCA_009780285.1 Treponema sp. | reverse complement strand
GGTTGTGGCCGACGTCGTCTATGACGAAGACAAGGGTCGCCTCGTTTCGCGCGCTTTCCGGTTCCGGCGCTTCGCCTTCGCCTTCATCCGCTTCAACAAAAGACGCGCCTGCGCCTGCCGGCCGAATCGTTTCGCCTTGTACGCTAAGCGCGATTAGCGCCGCCGTAATCGCGAGGATGATTATCGCCGCGCACAGTAGGGCTATCCTTACGATTCCCATCGCGTCGTTGTTTTTTGCCGAGCTTTCCACGTTCTTATTTTATCGGTAAACTATTGTATTAAAGCAAGCGGGAGCGCCTAAATTGCCCCGCCTGATCGCGCCTCAGCTTTCACAAGGAGCGGCTATGATTGAATACGTAACATCCACCAATATCGACGACCGCGTTTTAGCGCGGGCCGCGCGGATTTTGCGAGACGGCGCTCTTGTGGCGCTGCCGACCGACAGCAGCTGGAGCCTTGTCTGCTCGCTCCGGTCGCGCGACGGGATAAAAAAACTGCGCAGGCTTTCCGGGCAGCGCGACGAGCGGCTTTTTACGATGCTTTGTTCAAGCATTTCGCAGTTCGGCGAGCTTTGCAGCTTGGACAACAGTCGCTTCAGGCTGATCAATAGGCTTTCGCCTGGGCCTTACGTGTTCATTCTGCGGACGCTTCTCGGAACGGAAAAAACTTTGGACATTCGCCGGCACGAGGCGGGCGTGAGGATTCCGGGGCATCCGGTGCCCTTCGCCCTGATCGACGCGCTGGGGCATCCGCTGTATTCGATCACGGCGAAAAGGTCGATGCTGAAGGGCGGCGAGGAGGACGAGGTTTTGCCGGAAGATGCCCTGCCTCCCATTCCGGAGGAGGACCTTTTCGAGGGCGGCTGGGAGCTTGAAGAGATCGAGGGCCTGGACTTGGTTCTGGACGACGGGCAGGAGCGCGAGCGGGTTTTTTCCACGATTTTGGATTTGTCCGGCGACGAGGTGTGGCTTATTCGCCCCGGCGCGGGGCCTTGGCCCGTGTAGCCGTTAGAAATCGACGCGATAAACGCCGCCCGGCTCGGCGTCGAAGGCGCGAAGCTCCTTTCCCGCATGACGAAGCGCGCAGCGTCCGCCGGCTGACGAAACGACTTTAGCGGATTTTGGCGCGCCTTCCTGCCAGGTCAAGTCAACGGTGAAGCCGCCGCGCGCGACAAGGCCGGCGAATTCCCCGGCCAGCCAGGCGCTTGGGAGCGCCGGCAGCAAGTCCAAATAGCCTTGGTGGGACTGAAGAAGCATTTCCGCGATGCAGGCCGAGGCGCCGAAATTGCCGTCAATTTGAAAGGGAGGATGCGCGTCGAAAAGGTTCGCGTAAAGGCCGCCGGGATGCGGGTAGCGCGCCTCGTCGGGAACAAGGCTAAAGAAATTTTCAAGAACCGAAAGCGTCCTGTCCCCGTCTTTAAGGCGCGCCCACATGCAGGCGCGCCATGCCAGCCCCCAGCCCGTGCTTGTATCCCCGCGAAGATCCATCGTCCTTTTTGCCGCGGCGAAAAGCGCTTGGTTTTTTTTCGTAATTTCTCGCCCGGGGAAAATTCCGTACAGGTGGGAAAGGTGCCTGTGTTGCGCCTCGCCGTCCTCGAAGTCCTCGTTCCATTCCTGGATCTGCGCGCGCGAGCCTATTTTTGACGGCGGCAGGCTTTCGATTGCCTGTAAAAGTTTTTGCGCAAAGAAATCGTCCTCGCGCAGAATGTCGGCCGCTTCGACGCAGTTTGCGAATAATTCCCTGATCAGGGCCATGTCGCATTCGCAGGAAACGGAGACCGCGAATTCCGCGCCTTTATGCCGGAACTTATGTTCCGGCGATGTGGACGGGGCCGTTGAAAGCTGGCCTTGATCGTCCCGAGCTAGCCATGAAAGGCAAAATTCCGCCGCGCCGCGCATTAAGGGATAGGCGCGCTCGCGCAAAAAGGCAAGGTCGCGGGTAAAAGCGAAATGTTCCCACAGATGCGCGCAAAGCCAAACGCCGCCCATTGGCCACAGCGCCCAAACCGGATCCCCGTGCCCGAATCCGCCGGAGGGCGCGCTCTGCGCCCAAAGGTCGCTGTTGTGATGCGCTACCCAGCCGGGCATGTCGTAATTTTCGCGCGCAGTTTCCTTGCCGTTTTTTGCAAGGCGAGCGATAAAATCCAAAAGCGGCAGGTGGCATTCGGCAAGGTTTGTCGCAAGCGCTGGCCAGTAATTCATTTGCGTGTTTATGTTAATAGTGTAATTGCTGCGCCAAGGCGGAAAAAGATCGCGGCTCCATATTCCCTGCAAATGCGCCGGTATCCCTCCCGGCCTTGAACAGGAGATTAATAGATAGCGCCCGTACTGAAACAAAAGCTCGATAAGGCCGGTATCGGCGGGATCGCGGCCCGCGATGCGCGCCTCCGTGTCCATGCCTTCAAAACGCCGGTCTTTTTTTCCAAGGTTTATTTTCACGCGGTCAAAAAGCGCCGTGTAGTCGCGTTTGTGGCGGGCTTTTAGCTCTTCGTAATCGGCGCCGGGAGTCGCGCGCCGGGAAATGGGCCCGCGAAAATCCGTGTCGGCGGTTAATACGATAAGCGCGCTGTCCGCGCCTCGGACGCGCAGGCCCTGGCCTTCAGGCTCGACGGTTCCGCCCTGCGCGAAAATATGCGCCGATACTAAAAAGCCAAGCGTTTTTATATTGCTCGAATCGTCGTAAAAAATAGGATTTACGGAATCGAACTGGCGCAGCCTGTCGGACTGAGGCGCCGTTCCGCTCATGCGCAATTGATTGCCGTCGACTTCAACGCTGTGGCGTAATTGGCTGGAAAGTTCCGCCAGAAAATCCACGGCGCCCAATGCGCTTGCGCTTATGCGCATTGCGAATACGCCGTCAGGATATGAGCAAAAAGCCTCGCGCTTATGCGTTATGCCGCTTATCTCATAACTTGCGCCGCAAAGCGCGGTTTCAAGATCGAGCCAGCGCCTGTAGCCTCGCGCTTTCCCGCCCTGGAAAAAACGCAGGGCCAGATCGCCAAGGGGCAAAAAAGCCTCGGTATAAGGGCCCATCATTTTTTTGCCGAGAGAGTCAGCTAGCGCATAGTCGCCGGCGGCCAGCGCCGCGCGAATCTCGCTCAGCGCGGCGCGCGCGCCGGGATTGTTCCAGTGGGAAGGGCCGCCCGACCACAGCGTTTCCTCGTTAAGCTGGACAAGCTCGTTTTGCGGGCCGCCCCAAAGCATGGCGCCAAGGGCGCCGTTCCCTAGCGGCAGCGCTTCCGTCCATGCGCCGGCGGGCTTGGAATAATTAAGCTTCATTGGGAAATGGCCATTTGATCAGGCGGCGCATTGGCCTCGGAGTTTTGGCTTTGCCAAAACTCCAGGGAACGATGCTAAGGAATAAAGGCGGGGGCGTTACGGGGCCAATGCGCCTGCGGCGCATTGGCCTCGGAGTTTTGGCTTTGCCAAAACTCCAGGGAACGATGCTAAGGAATAAAGGCGGGGGCGTTACGGGGCCAGTGCGCCTGCGGCGCATTGGCCTTGGAGTTTTGGCTTTGCCAAAACTCCAAGGAACGATGCTAAGGAATAAAGGCGGGGGCGTTACGGGGGCAGCGCCCCCGTAGAGGGGGGAGCGCAGGACGCGCGCGGCCGGAGCGGGGGGGGGACTTCCCCCGCCTTCGTCTTTATAATTTCGCACGCGCTAGCCTTTAAGACCGCCGGCCTGAATGCCCTTGATCAAATGTCGCTGCCCCACAAGATAGATGATCAATGTAGGAACGAGCACGATCAAAAGCGCAGCGTAGAGCGCGCCGAAGTCCGTGGCGCGCCTTTGCACTTCGAAAAGGTTCGCCACGCCCACAGGCAACGTTCGGTTGTTTCCGCTGAGCATGACAAGCGCAAGGGGGAATTCGTTCCAAAAGCCCATCGCGTTGAGCATGCTTATCGTTACTATGCCGGGTTTTGACATGGGGACGATTATTTTAAGCAAAATTTGAATGTTTGTGCATCCGTCAATGCGCGCCGCTTCCTCGTAGTTTCGCGAAAGCGTTCTCATATAGCTTGCCAAAAGAAATGACGAAAACGGCACTCCTGTTGCGGCGTATACAAGGCTCAGCGCCCACAGGTTGTTGAGCATGTTCAGATTCCACAAAAGACCGTACAAGGGAATCATTATGTAAACGCTCTGTATAAAAAGGCACATGGCAAACAATAGTTCGAGCGCTTTATGTCCAAAGAATTTGTAGCGCGCAAGCGCGTAGGACATCGGCACGGTAAAGATCAATAGCAGGCAAAGGCTTAGCGCGACGACGAAAATGGAATTGAAAGCATAGCCGCCCATGTTGGCCCTGTCCCAGGCTCGCGCGAAATTGTCCAGCGCGAGGCCCTGCGGCCAGGACGTAAGGCTGATCAAAATTTCCTCGGTCGTTTTTAGGGACGACATTACGTTCCAGAAAAACGGATACAAAATGATCGCGGTATAGGCGATAAGGAAAATCCTTATGATCCATTTGACGGCGATTCTTTTGGCGCGCAGGCGGCGCGCGTATGCGGTCGCGACTCCTGTTTTCATGCTTTTAACGTCAATGCTGTTTTCCAAAACGGCCCCCCTTAATACAAGCTTTCGCTGCGATACGTCAGCTTTCTGGAGATATACGCCAGCGCAAGCGCCATAAGGAGCGAGAATACCGCTATCGCCATCGCGTAGCCAAAGGACGAGGCCCCAAAGCCGGAGCGGAACATGTGGCCCAAAAGCGGAAGCGTGGCGGTTCCTGGCCCAAAGCTGGTCATTACGTTGCCTAAAACAAAGCTGGCTCCAAAAGTGCCGGAAAGCGAAAGAATATAAACAACGCCTATATTGTCGATAAGCATGGGCACCGTTATCCTGAACAGCTTGGTCGCGCCGGTTGCGCCGTCGATGTCGGCGGCCTCGAAAATATCGCGGCCAATGCTGTCAATCGCGGCGATAAGCAGCACCATGAAGTAACCCACCGCGCTCCAGATCATCACTATCGTGAGCGCCCAAATCGCGAAAGTGGGGGAGCCAAGCCAGGGGACGGGATCGACGCCGAAAACCGCGAGCGCCGTGTTTAACGGCCCGCCGCGCCTGGGATCAAAAATCGCCGAAAACACCACCGCGATTACTACTGATGACACGACGCTGGGAAAGAAAAAAAGCACGCGGTAAACGGCCCTTTCCTTCAGCTTTATCTGGGTAAGCGCGAAAGCGAAAAAAAGCGCAAGAAATATGGTAACGACCGGAACAATGGCCATAAAGTGCAGGGTATTGCGCAGGGCCGTGTTGAAATGTATGTCGTTCGTGAACATTCGCACGTAGTTGGCGATGCCGATAAAGCGCCATCCTCCGACGGCGATCGTGGCGGCGTTCGTAAAGGACATTATCGCCGCGCTGAACAATGGGTAAATCAAAAAAAGAAAAACAAAAAAAAGCCCCGGCAGCACGCAGGCCGCCACAAAAAGCGCGGGCATCGCGTTAAGCTGGGATCGTCTTACTTCTTGCATCCGTGGCACTCCGAAAAAGGGAAGGCGGGACAAGCCTTCGGCTCGCCTGCAAAGTCGCAATCGCTGAATGATTGCCGGCGGCCGGGCGCTTTCGCTTCTCGCGCGCGACCGCCGGCAAATGCGTTAGTTCGCCGCTATGTGCGCGCGGATCTGGGCGTTGAGCGCCTCCATCGACTGGATGTACTCGTCAACGCTCACCTCGCCGGTCATCAGCGGGGTTATCCTGTTGTTGAACACCTCGACCCCCATGCTGATCGGCAGGCCGGGGGGAATGGGCGCGAACGACATCAGCATGAAATGGCCTTCGTCATAGGCGCGCAGCATGTTGTAGACGCTGGGGCTAAGCTGGTTGCGGGCGATGTCGCGGGCGCCGAGCAGAGCCACCGATCCGTCGGCCTCGCGAGCGAAGGCGCGGATGCTTTCGTCCGTGTAAAGGAAACGAAGGAACTCAAGCGCCATCTCCGGGTTGCGGGCCGCGGCCGGAATCGTGAACTGCTCCGCCGAGGAAAGCACGAAGCGGGGCTGCCCGGGGGAAATCGTGGGAACCGGCGCTATCGCGAACTCGAATCCGGGCTCCCTCGGCGCGCCGGCCATTTCCTCGACGAACCAGACGCCGTTGGGGATAAAGAGCGCGCGGCCAAGCAGCATGTCGGCCTGGCTCTGCGTGTGGTTAAGGCCCACCGTGCCCGGCATCAGGTAGCTGGCGCCCATGCGCGCGAAGTTGGTCAGAACGGCGCGCACGGCCGGGTTGTCCCAGGATCCGGCCTGGTAGGTCTCGATCCTGCGAATCGCCTCGACCCCGCCCGCGCTGGCGATCGCCGGCCAAAGAATCGACTCAAGATAGCCCGGGTGTATGCCCTGGTACGTAAAGATCGACCTTCTTTCCCGGCTTCCTCCGATGGTAACGTAATTGTCCGGATTATTGAGCAACGCGTCCATCGCGAACCACTGGTCCCAGGTCGCCGGGGGAGTCCAGCCCATTCGATTGAACAGGTCCACGTTGTACACCGGTCCCATGGGGCCGGCGTTGAAGGGCGCGATGAAAATGCGCCCGTCGCCATAAGGCGCGAACATCGTGGTATCGAGCATTCCGGGAATGATGGCATCCCTGACCCTCGTTCCGGCGGGGCGATCCGGCGCCTGGGTGTTGAAGAAGGGGGTAAGATCCATAAGCTCGCGGTTGTTCACCATCGCGTTAAGAAAGGCGTGATCCTGCGGGCCGACGGTTATCGCCATGAAGTCCGGAACGTTCCCGACGGCAATTCGCGGGGC
>WRAL01000079.1 GCA_009780285.1 Treponema sp. | reverse complement strand
TTTGTCCGCATAGGATCGGGCTCCTTTATTATGGGCAGTGCGGAGGGATCGCTGGATAGCTGGGGCGACGAAAGGCCCCTGCGCAGAGTGACGCTGGACGCTTTTTACCTGAGCCGATATCCGGTCACGCAGGAACAGTGGCGCAGCGTGATGGGAAGCGGACTTGACAGGCAAATAAGGCTTGCCAACAGGCAACGGGGCGTTCCTTTGTTTAACGCGCAGAATCAAGGGGGAAGCCTGCACGCGAGGGGGGAGGGGGATCGCCACCCAATATACTTTGTAAGCTGGTTCGAGGCAATAGAATTCGCGAATAAAATGAGCGAGCTTGCCGGCCTTGAGCCGGCCTATGAGATAGGCGGGACAGAATTCAGGCCGGAAGTAAGGTGGAACCGCGCCGCCGACGGATATCGCCTGCCCACCGAGGCGGAATGGGAATACGCGGCGAAGGGCGGCGACGGCTCCCCGGGCGATTTCGCCTTTTCCGGAAGCGACGATCCGGATGAGGTCGCGTGGTATTGGCTTAACGCCGACTATGTCGCGCATGAGGTGGGAAAGCTCGCGCCAAACGCGCTGGGCCTTTACGACATGAGCGGCAATGTCGAGGAATGGGTCTGGGACTGGCGGGCCGCTTATCCGGACATGGAGGAAATCAATCCGGAAGGCCCCGGCTCTGGCCGGATGCGAGTCGCGCGCGGCGGAAGCTGGTACGATCCCAACCCCAATTTCAGGCGCGATCAGGGTTTGCCCTTTCGCCCTAGCTCTTCCGGCTGGGTGCGCTCCGCGTCCCGCGCCAGCTACATTCCCAATGTGCGCTTTACGACCGTAGGTTTTAGGCTCGCCCGCTCTATTTTCGAGGAAGACTAAAAATCAAAGAGCCAGGAAGGGCGGAGCCTTGCTGGAAAGCTCCGCCCTTCCTGTTCATGTTACGAACACCCGGTCGTTCCGCCGCAGGTCTGGCACTTCATGCAGGTGCCGTTTCGCACGAGCGTGAAGGAACCGCAGGCGGGGCAGGCGTCTCCCTCGAAGCCCTGTAGCCTGGCCTGCGCGATTTTGTAGGAATCGCTCTGCCTTGGATCCCGCGCCGGCTTCGCCTCCTCCCCTCGGGGAGCCTCCCCCCGGGGAGGCGCGCCCTTGGGGAGATCTCCCCCTCTGGGGGGGGGGGCGAAGGGCGCGCCGACGTGAGAGCCTGAATCTTCCCCCCATTCCATTTCGCCCTTGGTCGCCGTCGACACAAGATGCTCGGGCTTTATCTGGCCTAGATCGTAGCGCTCCAGATACCGTATGGCAAGATCGCGGAAGATGCAGTCGATGACGCTCGTTGCCATTTTTAGGTAATCATGCCCGTACACGGCTCCGTTCGGCTCGAATTTGCTGAAGGCGAAAGCGTCCACGTATTCCTCAAGCGGAACGCCGTACTGAAGGCCCATCGAGACGGCCCGCGCGAAGCTGTTAAGAAGGCTGCGAAAGGCCGCGCCTTCCCTGTGCATGTCCAGAAATATCTCGCCCAGGGCGCCGTTCTCGTACTCGCCGGTGCGGATAAAAACCGAATGGCCGCCGATCTTCACCTTTTGCGTGTAGCCCATCCTGCGGTTGGGAAGCGGCTTGCGCCCGCCCCAAAGCGTTTCGCCTTTGGCCGAGATGCGCGGCGGCTGGCTTTCCAGCGCCTTTTCCACCTTGAGAACCGCTTCGGCCGCGGGATCCGAGCCGGGCGAGGTCGCCATCGAGGACAAGGGCTGGGACAGCTTGGAGCCGTCGCGGTACAGGGCCACGGCCTTGAGCGCGCTTTTCCATGAAAGCATGTAGGCGCCCTTCACGTCCTCGTAGCCGGCGGAATTGGGCATGTTGATGGTTTTCGAGATCGCGCCGGAAATAAAGGGCTGGACGGCGGCCATCATGCTGATGTGCGCCGTCCAGGGGATCGAGCGCTTGCCGTTCTTGCCGGAAGGGGTGGCCGTGTCGAAAACGGCGCTGTGCTCGCCCTTGAGCCCCGGCGCGCCTTCTATTCCCATCGTCCCGCAGGCGTAAAGCTCGGCGGCCTTGATCTCGCCCTCGGAAAATCCAAGCCGGCGCAAAAGGCTGAAGCCGGGAGCCTGCCATTCGGATTTCGGAACGCCAAGGGTCTCCTCGACAAAGTCCGCGCCGAGAATCCAGGGGCTGAAAACGCCGTCCATGTCCAGCGCGGACTTTACCGCGCCCTGCGCCTCCTCGATGGCCTCCTCGCTAAAGCCTTTTCCGCGCAGCGCCTCGGGGTTTACGCCGGGGGCGCCTGAAAGGGTTCCCCGGCCGGTGGCGTAGGCCACGATTTCCCGCGCCGCCGCCTCGTCGTAGCCCAGCGCCTCAAGCGCCGGGGGAACGGACTTGTTAATGATCTTAAAATATCCCCCGCCGGCGAGCTTCTTGAATTTTACCAGGGCGAAGTCGGGCTCGACTCCCGTGGTGTCGCAGTCCATCAAAAGGCCGATGGTTCCGGTCGGCGCGATAGCCGTAACCTGCGCGTTGCGAAAGCCGTGCTTCTCGCCCAGCTCCAGCGCGCGATCCCAGGCGGCGCGCGCCGCGTCCAACAGGTACTGCGGGCAGCGCTCGGGATCGAGGCCCAGGGGAATCGTGCTGAGCCCCTCGTAGTCCTCGGCCGAGGCGCCGAAGGCGGCGCGACGGTGATTGCGTATCACCCGCAGCATCTGCGCGGCGTTCTCTCCGTGGCGCGCGAAGGCTCCCATCTCCCCGGCCATGCGCGCGCTTTGCGCGTAGGCCTCGCCGGAAAGCATCGCGGAAAGCGCGCCGGCGGTTGCGCGGCCTTCATCGGAATCGTAGGCCAGGCCCATCAGCATAAGAAGCGCGCCGAGGTTGGCGAAGCCAAGGCCCAGCGCGCGGTACTCGTAGGAAAGCTCGGCTATGCGCGCCGAGGGGAACTGCGCCATCGCCACCGAGATCTCAAGCACCATCGTCCAAAGATCGATGGCGTGAAGGTAGCCGGCCAGGTCGAAGGCCTTTGTTTTCATGTCGTAAAACTCGACCAGGTTCACCGACGCGAGGTTGCAGGCCGTGTCGTCCAGGAACATGTACTCGGAACAGGGATTGGAGGCGCGTATCTCGCCGCCTGCCGGGCAGGTGTGCCATTCGTTGATCGTGGTGTGGTACTGAAGGCCGGGATCGGCGCACTGCCAGCTCGCGCGGGCGATGTCGTCCCAGAGCTTTCGCGCCTTGATGCGCCTGCTTTCGCTTCCGTCCACGCGGGAAAAAAGCGCCCAGTCCTCGTCGTCCAGAACGGCGTTCATGAAGCCGTCGCTCACGCGCAGGCTGTTGTTCGAGCTTTGGCCGGAAACGGTGTTGTAGGCCTCGTCGTCCCAGGCCACCGAGAAAACCTCGCCGTCCTCCAGCGCGCCTTCCTGCTCCATGCGCCTCAGCTGCTGGTAGAGGTAGGAGGCCGGGATTTTGTCGGCCAGCGCGGCGGCCAGCGCGGATGCCAGCTCGAGGTTCTGCTCCGGGTCGAGCCGGTCCTTGGCCTGGCCGCCAAAGCCGGAAAGCGCGCTTTCCAGCGCGCGCGAGTGCCTTTTCAGCGCCTCGGAGCCGGCGACGAGCGAGGCGACCTTGTGCTCCTCCTCGGACTTCCAGGAAACGTACTTTTCCACGTCCGGATGATCCGCGTCCAGCGTCACCATTTTCGCGGCGCGGCGCGTCGTGCCGCCGGACTTTATCGCCGACGCGGATCGGTCGAGGATTTTTAGGAAGGACTGAAGGCCGGAGGACTTTCCCCCGCCGGTGAGCGACTCGTTCTGGCCGCGCAGCTTGGAAAAGTTCGAGCCGGCGCCGGAGCCGTACTTGAAGAGCCGCGCCTCGCGGGTCATCAGGTCCATGATCCCGCCCTCGTTCACCAGGTCGTCATCGATGGAAAGGATGAAGCAGGCGTGGGGCTGGGGACGCTCGTAGGCGCTGGTGGACTTTACGGCGCGGCCCAGGGCCTCGTCGTAGTAGTAGTGGCCTTGAGCCGGGCCGTCGATCCCGTAGGCGGCGTGAAGGCCGGTGTTGAACCACTGCGGGCTGTTCGGCGCGGCGATCTGGCGCGCGAGCATGTGGCAGATCTCGTCGTAGAAGGCGCGCGCGTCTTCCTCGCCGTCGAAGTAGCCGCCCTTGCGGCCCCATTCCATCCAGGTAAAGGCGAGGCGGTGGAAGACCTGCCGCGCGTCGTTTTCCCCGCCGGACGTTTCGGCCGACGCTTCGGACGCGCCGGCGGACGAATCAGCCGCGGCCCATTTTTCCCAGTCGCGCGCCCGGTCGGCCGGCACCCCGGCCTTGCGGAAATATTTCTGCGCGATGATGTCCGAGGCGATCTGGCTCCACGCGGCTGGCACGACGATGCCTTCCTGCGAAAAAACCGCCTTGCCGTCGGCGCCGCGAATCTCGCTTTTTCGCGTCTCCCACTCGATGCCGTGGTACGGCCCCCGTCCCGCTTCCGTAAAGTAACGCTTGACTTTCATTGATTGCCTGCCTCCCCTATTTTTTTATGCCGTCATTTATGGCGCCGCCATGGATAGCGCCATCCCTGATGGATCCGCCACTTGTGGCGTGGCCCCGGCAAGTATGCGCTATCCGTGGCGGAATGGCAAGCGCCTCGGCAAGGAAAAAAGCCAATTGTTAAGTCGATTTAACAATGGCCGCTAGGGGCTATCCTTACCGCCTGCGCCTGGGCCCGCAGGCACAGCTCGGCGGCCTTGAAGGCGTGCTCCTGGCTCATGGCGTTTTCCGTTCGGTTGAGGCAGTCGAGAATCAATTGGCCGAAAAAGGGATAGCCGACCTTGCCCTCGACTTGGAAGTGGGTTTCCTCGTCCCGATTGGCGAGGTAGACGTGGCCGCCGGAGCTTCCGGCGCGGCCGAGCTGCATGTACTTGCGCTGCTCGATAAAGCCCTCGGTTCCCAGGATGAAAAGGCGGCCGTCGCCCCAGGCCTGCAGCGCCTCCGGCGTGTGCCAGTCCACGCGGAAATAGCCGGTGGCGCCGTTGTCGGCGACCAGGGCCGCGTCGCCGAAGTCCTCCAGCTCCGGGTGCTCGGGATGGCTGTAATTGGCGACCTGGCTGTGGACGACCTTCGCGTCCTTGGCGCCGGAATAAAACAAAAACTGCTCGATCTGGTGGCTGCCAATGTCGCAGAGGATCCCGCCGTACTGCTCGCGCCTGAAAAACCAGGGCGGGCGCGAGCCGGGCTCGCCCAGACGGTGCGGGCCCAGGCCGAGGACCTGGATCACCCGGCCTATGGCGCCTTCCCGGACGAGGCGGCCCGCGAACACGGCGCTTTCGACGTGCAGGCGCTCGCTGTAGTACACGGCGTATTTTCGGCCGGTCTGGCGCGCCTTGGCCCGCGCCGCCTCCAGCTGCTCCAGCGTGGTAAGCGGGGCCTTGTCGGTAAAGTAGTCCTTGCCGGCGGACATCGCGCGCAGGCCCAGGGCGCAGCGCTCGCTGGGCACGGCGGCGGCGGCGATCAGGCGCACTTCCTGGTCGTCGAGAATCTCCTCTTCGCAGGCCGCCCTTTTCGCGCCGGGAAAGGCCCTGCAAAAACGCTCGACCTTTTCCGGATCCGGATCGTAGACGCTTTTAAGCTCGGCGCCGGCCTCGATAAGGCCGCCGCACTGCCCGTAGATATGGCCGTGATCCAGGCCGATGGCGGCGAAGGCGAAATCGCCGGGGCCGACGACGGCGCGGGGCCTGCCTTTGGGCGCGTAGTACATGCCGTCGGACTTTTTTGCCATTCGCCCCCTCCTTTCGGCGCCGTCGCGGCTCAAGCCCCGCGATTTCTTTGATAGTCCCAAACCAGGGCGCGAAACGCGTCCGCGTCCAGATGCAGGGCAAGCTGCGAGCGGAAGGGCAGCACGGACGGCTCCAAAACCCCGCCCTCAAGCTGGCTCATGTCGAGAATCGCCTCCATCGAGCGCGCGCCGTGCCTGTACTCCGGCACGAGGAGCATGGCGTTTATCACGTCCGGGCTTGCCGGCGCGATGCCGTCCTTCATCGAAAGCCGGCGTTCGAGCATGCCGCGCAGCAGGAGCGCGCGGCGCAGGATGTAGTTCCTGTCGCCCGGCCCTTTGCGGTTCGGGCCGAGCACCCCTATCGTCCCTTTCAGCCGGCTCAAAAAGTCCGGCCCCTTGGCGTCCCGAAAATTCCGCTCCTCGTCGGGCTTCATCGACCGCGCGAATTCCTCGATGCTCGCCGCCGTCCCGCCGGCGAACACGAGGATGCACCTGCCCAGCGGATGCGCGCCGGTTTCGTCCTTGAACCGCCCGTCCTGCATGGGCATGAGGAACAGCTTCAGCCAGCCCAGCGCGGAGCCGTCCCGGTCGCAGTCGAACTCGTCGAAGAATACCAGCGGCAGCTTCCTTTCGAGAATCGCGTCGCGCGTCATCTGAAAGGCCGCGCCGAGGTCTCCGGGGCCGGAAAACTGCGACACGTTGAACTCGAGCTTTTTCGTTTTGCCGGGAAGAACGTTTTCGGCGATCTGCGCGACGCCGAAGGACTTGCCGCTTCCCGGCGCGCCGAACACGGCGATGGAAAGGGGGCGCGCGCTTTCCGACGCGGCGTAGGAAACGATGAGGTTGCGAATGTTCTGGTACGCCTCGATTTCCCAGCGGTCTATGGTGATAAGCGCGCCGAGCGAAAGCTGCGGCAGGCCGTCGATTGACTTGGCGCCCTTGAGCACGTAGTTGAAGGCCGTTTCCAGCAGGCGTCCGTCGCTGACGTTGTTCGCCACGGCCCAGTCGTCGGGAACGGCGTTCGC
>WRAL01000078.1 GCA_009780285.1 Treponema sp. | reverse complement strand
GGCCTTGCGGTGCGCCGCCATCCTTTGGAGCGGATTGAATCCTCTTCTATGCTTCATCTGCCTCTTCCTCTTCCTTCTTTCGTGGCGCCTTGTAGACCGCGTTTTTCAAAACCTTCAAGTCGGTTATGCCCAGGCCTAAATTCCATTCCTTCAGCTTTTCCTTTATTTCCAGAAGGGATTTTTTGCCAAAGTTTCTGGTTTTGGCGATATCGTCCTCGGTCTTGCCGGTCAGCTCGCCTATTGTCTTAATCTCGGCGTTTTTAAGGCAATTCGAGGAGCGCACGGAAAGCTCAAGCTCCTCCACCGGAGTGTCCAGAATCGCCTTGATCCTTTCGTTGTCCTCGCTGCTCTCGTCGTCGAAAGCCAGGTAGCCCTCGTCGAAATTGATGAACACCGACATGTATTCCTTGGCGATCTTCGCGGCTTCGGCAAGCGCGTCCTCGGGCCTGACCGTTCCGTCCGTCCAAATTTCCAAAACCAGCTTGTCGTAGTCGCCGCGCTGCCCCAGGCGAACCGGCTCCACGGCGAACTTTACCTTCTTGACAGGCGAATAGATCGCGTCAAGCGGAATGGTTCCCACCACCTCGACGTACTGCTCGTTCACCTCGGAAGGCACGTATCCCCTTCCAAGGTCGATCTGCATCTCGATGTCGATTTTGGCGTCGGCCTCAAGGGTCATTATATGGAGGCCCTTGCTAAGCACCTCCACCTGGCCCGGCTTGTCGAAATCGTCGCTCTTTACGGCGACCTTCCCCTCCCACGAGAACTGGAACGTTTCCTGCTCGACGTCGTCGGGAAGCTTCACGCGCAGCTGCTTGATGCTGTTGATCACTTCGAGGGTGTCTTCCTTGATGCCCGGGATCAGCTCGAATTCGCTGGAAATTCCGTGGGCCTTGCCCTCGGAATTGCGCGAGGTGATTTTAACCGCGGTAACGGCGTAGCCCTGAATCGAGGAAAGAAGAATCCTGCGCAGGGCGTTGCCTATGGTAGTGCCAAAGCCCGGTTCAAAAGGACTGGCAATAAACTTGCCATAATTATGGCTAAGCTCGCCCGGCTCAAAGGTGATTCCTTTGGGGCGCTTAAATCCCTGAATGAGGTTTTTACGGGCCATGAGGTCTCCTTACTTCGAATAGTGTTCGATGATCATCTGTTCCTTAATATCACCCAGATCGGTGATCTCGCCGCGCTTGGGCGCGGCCAGGAACTTGCCTTTCATCTCGTCCGGATCGAGGGACAGCCAGGGCATCACCCCGGATCTTCCGAATTCCTTAAGCGCGTCCTTCACCAAGGTCATTCCGCGACTATTCTCCGCGACGCTCACCTCGTCGTTCACCTTTACCAAATACGAAGGAATATTGATCTTCCTGCCGTTCACCAGAATATGTCCATGCGAGACAAGCTGCCGGGCCTGGCTTCTGGAGGACGCGAAACGAAGGCGGTACACGACGTTGTCCAGGCGCCTTTCAAGCTGGGCGAAAAGGTTTTCGCCCGTAATCCCGTGCATTCGCGCGCTGCGTTCGAAGAAAAGCCGGAACTGCTTTTCCAGCATCCCGTAGATTTTCTTGAGCTTCTGCTTCTCGCGCAGCTGTACCCCATAGTCGGAGCGCTTGCCGGGCCTGGCCTTGGGATCCTTTCCCGGCGCGGGCCTTTTCCTGTCCATGGCGCACTTGTCGCTTTTGCAGCGGGCGCCTTTAAGCATTAATTTTTTTTGCTCGGTCCTGCATATTCTGCATACCGGGCCAGTATATCTTCCCATTTTACGCTCCTGTGCGCGTTATATGCGCCGTGTCTTCCTCGGCCTGCAGCCGTTGTGCGGGATGGGCGTAACGTCGCTTATGGACTTTACCTTTATTCCCATAACGCCAAGCTGCCTGATAGCGGATTCCCTGCCTATGCCGGGGCCCTTCACGTAGACATGAACTTCCTTCAGCCCGGCCTGCATCGCCTTCTGCGCCGCCGTCTCGGTAACGCTCTGCGCCGCGAAGGGCGTGGATTTCCGCGCGCCCTTAAACTGGAGCTGGCCGGAGCTTGCCCATGAAACGGCGTTCCCCATCAAATCCGTAATCGTAACGATCGTGTTATTGAAGGTCGCCTGAATGTAGACGTTGCCCTCATATACCGATTTCTTCTCTTTTCGCTTCTTAGTGGTTTTACCGCTTGCTGCCACTTAACCCTCCGTGCCTATTTCTTCTTTCCGGCAACCGTTTTCTTCTTGCCCTTTCGCGTGCGGGCGTTGGTACGGGTGCGCTGTCCGCGAAGCGGCAGCCCTTTGCGGTGCCGCAGCCCTCTGTAACAGCCAATGTCCATAAGCCGCTTGATGTTGAGCGCCACTTCGGTGCGCAAGCGGCCCTCAACCTTGTAATCGCTTTCGATGATCTGCCTAAGAGAGTTAAGCTCCTCCTGGGACAGATCGTTGATAAGCCGCCGCGGCTCGATCTTAGCCTTCTCGCAAATCTCGTTCGCGCTCGACCTTCCAATGCCGTAAATGTAGGTCAAAGCGATGTTTACGTGTTTATTCGGGAGGTCAATCCCTACCAGACGCGCCATGCCGTTCTCCTAGCCCTGTTTTTGTTTGTGCTTTGGGTTTTCGCAAATAATGCGAACGATCCCATTGCGCTTAATGATCTTGCACTTGTCGCAAATCGGTTTTACGCTCGTTCGGACTTTCATCCCTCTCTCCCCTTAAAAAGCCCGGCAAAAGCCGGCCTTAAAATCGCCTCGGCGGGCCGCTCGCGGCCGCCTGAATTCTCGCCGCCGAACCTAAAGGTTCTTGCCGCGCACCCGCCCCTTCTTTGTCAGCCCCTCATGATGATGCATTTTCAGCATTCCGTCAATCTGGCTCATAGTGTCCAAGTCAACGCCCACCAGTATGAGGAGGCTCGTGCCTCCCAAAAGAAAGGCTATGTTCGTAGGAAAGGCGAAGGCCCATTGCACGAAGGACGGAATCACCGCTATAAGGGCCAGGTACATCGACCCCGGAAGCACGATGCGGTTGAGTATCCTTTTCAGATAGCCCTCGATGTTGTCGCTGCGGATCCCCGGTATCGAGCCGCCGTTCTCCCGTATCTGCTTCGCGATTTCCACCGGGTTAAGCGTAACCTGCGTGTAAAAGTACGCGAAGAATATGATAAGGAGGACGTACACTATGTTGTACGCCGTTCCGTAGGGCACCAGAAACTGGCTTACTCTGGCGAGCCAGGGAACGTTGCCGCCCAGCGTGCCGGCCAGCTGAAGCGGCAAGGTAAGAATCGAGGAGGCGAAAATTACCGGGATGACGCCGGAGGGGTTGATCTTGAAAGGAATGTAGGTGTTTTGGGCGCCGTACATTTTTCTTCCCACGACCCGCTTGGCGTAGTTGACCGGTATCTTTCGCTGGCCCCGCTGCTCGAAAACGACCAGGGTAACCACCACCACGAACATCACGAAAACCACGATCACGAAGACCAGGTTGAGGTCCCCGCGCCGCACCATGTTCATCAGTTCCCAGATCGCGTCCGGCAGGCGGGCGACGATCCCGGAAAAAATCAAAAGCGATATTCCGTTGCCTATCCCCCGTTTCGTTATCTGCTCGCCTATCCACATAAGGAAAATAGTCCCCGTGGTAACGGTGAGCAGCGCGATAAAGGTAAAGGGAACGATGCCTATGGTAAGAATTTCCACGCCCTGGCGCATTATGCTTTGGGCGTACTGGGTAACGGCGAAGGACTGCACGAGGCAGACGACGACGGTGCCGTAGCGCTGCCATTTCTGTATCCGCTTGCGCCCCCCGTCCTCCTGCGAAATCTTTTTCAGCGCCGGAATGCTTATAAGGAGGAGCTGCATGATGATCGACATCGAGATGTAGGGCATTATCCCCAGCATGAACACCGAGAAATTTGAAAAGGCGCCGCCGGCGAAGAAATCCAAGTAGTCAACGAAAGGATTCCCCGTGTCCGCCTGCGCAAGAAAGTAGGCGGAAAGCTCGCGGACGTTAATCCCGGGGATCGGAAGCACGGCGCCGATTCTGAACACCAACAGCATTGAAAGCGTGAACAGAACTCTTTCGCGCAGCTCCTTAATCCTAAAGATGCCTACTATGGGATTAGCCATTTATTTTCCCTTTGCCTTTTTTCTTTTTCGGTCTCGGCATTCTGTTCAGGGGCGGATCGAGGGCGATCTCCCCGCCGGCCTTTTCGATCATTTCCTTGGCCGAGGCGGAGGCCGAGCCTACCTTAAAGCTAAGCTTCTTGGTCAGCTCCCCCGTCGCGAGAATTTTCACGGGAAGGGCCTTGGGCCCCTTTCCTTTCCTGATCAGCCCTTTTTTATAGAGGGAATCGATGTCCACGACCTCGGAGGCCTCGTAGAGCTTTTCGATCTCACCCAGGTTCACGACCTGCCAGTCCTTCTTGAAAGGATGGTTGGAGAAGCCGCGTTGGGCAAGGCGACGGTAAAGGGGCATCTGCCCGCCCTCGAAGCCTATGTAGGTCTTGCCGCCGGAGCGCGCGTTCTGGCCTTTGTTTCCCTTGCCAGAGGTCGTCCCCCTGCCGGAACCCTGGCCGCGGCCGACGATCCTCTTTTTTTTGTTCGCGCCGGCTGGGGCGCGCAGGTTAAAGTCATGCATTACGCAATTTCCTCCACGGAAACAAGGTGGGCGACAGCCCTGACCATTCCCATAACCGAGGGATTCGCCTCAAGATCGTTGTAAGAGCCGATTTTTCTAAGCCCCAGCGCGCGAACGGTGGCGCGATGTCTGGGAAGGCACCTGATAAGGCTCTTTACCAGGCGTACTCTTATTTTAGCCATGCTAGCCCCACAATTCCTTAAGGGATTTTCCCCTGTTTTTAGCGATGGTCTTGGCGTCCATCATCCTGCGGATGCAGTCGAAGGTGGCCTTCACCACGTTGAACTGGCTCGAGGCGCCGATGGACTTGGAAAGCACGTCGGTAACGCCGCCGGCCTCCATTATGGCCCGCACCGGCCCGCCGGCTATAATGCCCGTTCCCGAGCAGGCCGGCTTGAGCAGAACCTCCGAGGCCTTGAAATAGCCGGTCACCTCGTGCGGGATGGTGCCGTTCCTTACCGGAAGCTTCACCATATTGCGCTTGGCCTTGTCTATGCTCTTGCGTATGGCCTCGGAAACGTCGTTGGCCTTGCCGAAGCCGTAGCCCACGTTGCCTTTCCTGTCGCCGATCACGGTAAGGGCCGAAAACGAAAAGCGCCTGCCGCCCTTGACCACCTTGGCCGTGCGGTTGAGCTTCACGAGCTTTTCGACGAATTCCTTGTCGGCCGGATCCCTGTCCCTGTCCCGTCCGCGATCCCGGCCCCTGCGGCCGTCGCCCCTGCCCTCGCCGCCGTGGCGCCAGGGGGTCGCCGCCGGCGTCGCGGCCTCGGGCCTCGCCTCCGCGGGCTCGACCGCCGGCTGAGCCTCAACTATAGGCTGCGCCTCGATTGCCGTGGGCGCATCGTTTTCTTCTATTATCTTCGCGTCGTTTTCGTTTTCCATTGCGCCTCCTAGAACTCCACTCCGGCCTTTCTCGCGCCGTCGGCCATGGCCTTGACGACCCCGTGGTACAGATACCCGTTGCGATCGAACACCACGGCCTTGATGTTTTTTTCAAGAAGGCGCTTGCCCATAATCTCGCCCAGGCGAGCGCCGACCTCGACCGTCGGCCTTAGATCCCGCAGATCCTTTTCGAGCGTGGAGGCGCAGGCCAGGGTATGGCCCTTGGTATCGTCGATGGCCTGCATCGACAGCCTCCTATTGCTCCGCGTCACGGTAACCCTGGGGCGCTCCGACGTGCCGGACACCCTTTTGCGAATGTGAATCTTTCGCTTAAGCCGCTTGCGGTCTTTTTCCAGCATTTTTCGCTGCATGTCTACACCCTTGCCCCTTATTTAACGCCCGATTTGCCGACTTTTCGCCGGATAATCTCGTTCTCGTACCTGATTCCCTTGCCCTTATAGGGCTCCGGCGGCCTAAGCTTGCGAATCTGGGCCGAAATCTCCCCCACCCGCTGCTTGTCTATGCCGCTTACCGTTACCTTCGTCGTCTCGGCCGTGATCGAGATCCCTTCGGGAATGCCGAAGTAAATGTCGTTCGAATAGCCAAGGCTAAGAAAGAGAAGCCCGCCCTGAACCTCGGCGCGGTAGCCGACGCCGGTGATCAAAAGCGTTTTGGCGAAGCCCGCCGAAACGCCGGTCACCATATTGCTAAGAAGGTTCCGGTAAAGCCCGTGAAAGGCCTTGCTCTGCTTTTCCTCGTTCGCCCGGCTGACGATTATCTCGCCGTCCTTTTGCTCAAAGGAAATGACCGGATGATACTTCTGGGTCAGCTTTCCCTTCGGGCCCTCGACGGACATGATCCCGCCGTCGAAGGCGACCTTCACCCCTTGGGGAACCTTAACAGGTATTTTCCCTATGCGCGACATTGTCCCTTTCCCCTACCAAACGGTACAGATTATTTCGCCGCCGACCTTTTTCTCGGCGGCCTTCCTTCCGGTCGTTACCCCTTGGGAAGTCGAAACGATCAGGGTGCCGTATCCGTTGAACACCCTGGGCATTTTTTGATACCCCATGTACACGCGCCGGCCCGGCGTCGAAACCCTTTCGATTCCGTGAATGATCGGAGCCGCCGCGTCGTCGTACTTGAGGAAAACCCGAATCATGCTCGACCCGTCCTGATTCGATTTCTTGAAATTCTTGATGTACCCCTCGGTCTTCAGTATCTTGACTATCTCAAGCTTGAGCCTGGAGGTGGGGATATCGACTTTTTCGTGCTTCGCCATTCC
>WRAL01000077.1 GCA_009780285.1 Treponema sp. | reverse complement strand
GCCTACGGCGCATTGGCTCCGGAGTTTTAAGGCGGGCTTTAGCCCGCCTTAAAACTCCACGCCAATGCGCCGCAGGCGCATTGGCCCGGCTTGCTTTTTTCCGAGCGGCCTTGTATTCTGCGCCCATGCTCATGTTCTCCGGCATTCTTAAAAATTTCGTGGTTTTCGAGGGCTGCGACGGCAGCGGGACAAGCACGCAGATCGCGCTTTTGCGGAAAAGGTTCGCCGAAAGCCCCGGCGCGCTGCCGGAGCTTTGCGCCACCGCCCAGCCGACGGACGGCGAAATCGGCCGGCTGATACGGCGCGCGCTTAAAGGCAGCCCAAATCTGCTGCCGGAAACCCTGGCCCTGCTTTTCGCCGCCGATCGCGAGGAACATCTGCGCGCCGCCGGCGGGATTATCGAGGACTGCTCGCGGGGCCGGCTCGTCGTCTGCGATCGCTACGTCATGTCGTCGCTGGTGTATCAGGGAATCGCCTGCGGCGAGGACCTTCCCCTCGCGCTGAACTCGCGCTTTCCCGCGCCGGAGCTGACGCTCTTTTTCGACATAGACCCGCGCGAGGCGCAGCAGCGAATGGCCGGCCGCGCCTCGCGCGACATTTTCGAAAACCTGGACTTTCAGACGAAGGCTCGCGAGCGCTACCTGCGCGCCGTGGACGAGGCGCGGCTGGCCGGCCACGACCTGCGCGTCATAGACGCGGCGCAAAGCGAGGAGGAAGTGGCGCGCCAGGTGTGGAGCTGCCTGTCAAAACTGCCGATAATGACGACAAATGGGTAAACCTTTTACCGTCGCGATTTTTTGCCTCGCCCTTTTCTCGGCTGTCCTCGCGCGGCCGGCCGGCGCCGCCACGTTCAAAGAGGATTTCTACCAACTTTATCGCATCCACCTAAATCGCGACCCGGACAATTTTATCGAGAACATCTATTGGCTGGAGCGCGCCCTGCACGCCCGCTTCGCCAACCCGCTTCACGCGCTGGCCCGCATCGAGACGGAAACGCAGTGGGAGCTTTACCGCATCCTTTTCGAGATGCAGATAAACGTAAAGCTGGTGGAGCAGTACCTTTTTCTGGGCAACATGTGGAACCGGCGCTCCGTGCATTTTTTCAACGCGCCCTGGCGCGATCAGAACCTTGAAAGCCTTGAAACCGCCGAGACCGCCTTTATCGCCGCGCTTTACTACTGGGACGCGGCGCGCGAGCTTGCGCAGGCCGCCCGGGTCGCGCGCTTTCGCTTCGTCGAGCTTCCTTTGGTGCAATTCTGGACCGATTCCGCCCACCGCATCGAAATCGGCGACCTTAATTATGGAAGGACGATCTCGCGCGAGCTTGCCAACATCGAAAAAATGCGCGAGCAGCTACGCGCCATGCCCGATCCCCCGCCTCGGCCCTTCGTTCCGGTATCGCCGATTCTGTGGCCCTAGCGGAAGAGCGAATAAAGACCGCCTCTCTTGTAAAGCTTTACAGCTTAGAAAAGCATCCTCCGGTTTCCCTAGTGTTCCGGAATATTCAAATGACGGTATGCAGGTTGAGGTAATTCCTTGCCCGGCAAGGAATTACCAACGTTGCGATCTTGCAAACCGAATATTCCGGAACACTAGGCCTCACTGCCAAACCTCCGTGGCTCACGAACCCTTTGAAACAGTTATATGACTCCTATCCCCTCTAAATATGCGAGTATCGGCAAGGCAAGGATAAGTATCCCAAGTAGCATCATTAACGCGCCGCCAACCCGCGTTGAGGTCTTTGTCGTTTTTATGATTTCTTCGCGCTTCATTTTTTCTTCCTCTTTTGTCCTCATAATGCCAAAGATTTTCCTCAGCGGAATCCATGAACAATAGAGCAGAAATGCCACTTTTGCCGGCTTGATACAACAAAGCAGGCCAAGCATGAATAGTATCGAGCCTGTTATATAAAATCCCATCTTTGCGTCCTCCTGCAATGGCAACCGGATGCTGCCGAAAGCATCGCTCGGCCTATTACGTTCATAATGGGGGAGATTTTCGTTTTGCGTCAAGATGGCCGCCTGCGGGGAAGCCGCTCCATGAACGCCCGCGCCAAGTCCTCCCCGGCAACCTTGAAACCTTTGGGCAAGACGCGCTATAGTGGGGCAGCCCCTGGGCACACTGGAGTTTACGTGTTTCTGAAGAATCTTTCGATACTTGGTTTTAAATCTTTCGCGGACCGCACCGAGGTGAAGTTTTCGGACGGCATCACGGCGCTTTTGGGTCCGAACGGCTGCGGAAAGTCCAATGTGGTGGACGCGGTGAAGTGGGTTCTCGGCGAGCAGGCGAACAAGTCGCTGCGGGCGGAAAAGATGGAGGACGTTATCTTTAACGGCACGGAAACCCGAAAGCCGCTTGGCCTTGCGGAAGTAACGCTTACCATTGCGAACGAAACCGGCATTTTGCCCCTCGACACGCCCGAGGTCGAGATCCGCCGCCGGCTCTATCGCTCCGGCGAGAGCGAGTACCACATCAATTCCAGGCAGGTCAGGCTGAAGGAGCTTCGCGAGCTTTTCTGGGACACCGGCGTGGGCAAGGCGGCGTACTCGGTGATGGAGCAGGGGAAGATCGACCAGGTTCTTTCGTCGAAGCCGGACGAGCGCCGCTATCTTTTCGAGGAGGCGGCGGGGATCACGCGCTACAAGGCGCGCGGGCAGGAGGCCGAGCGCAACCTCGCCAAGACCGCCGAGAACATGCGCCAGATCGAGCTTGTACTGAACGAGGTAAAGCGCGACTACGACCGGCTCAAGGCGCAGTCGGAAAAAACGCTTGCCTACCGGTCCCTGCGCGAGGAGATTTTTAACTGCGAGCTTGACATTCAGCTTTTGCGCCTCAAGCAACACAAGTACGAGCGCGACGAGCGCAAGGAAACCCTTTCTCGCAAGACGGCGGACAGGGACAGGATTCGCGAGGAGATGGAGGCGGAAAGCCGCGCCCTGGAAGCGCGCATGGACGAGGTTAACTCCATGCAGGCGCGCTTCGTTGAGGCGCAGAAAAATAGCTACGGGCTTGCGCTTGAAAAAAACGCCAAGGAAAACGAGGCGCGCCTTTTAAGCGATCAGCGCAATCAGATTAAGATAAAAATCGATCAGAACGAAACCCGCGAAAAGCAGGCGCGCGTAAAAATCGAGGAGCTTAACGACGACGCGCAGGATCAGGACGACGCGGCCAGCGACCTGCGAAAAAAAGCGGTATCAATAGAAGAAAACATTAGCGCCTTCGAGGAAAACATTCAGGTGGCCTCGATTAGAATAGGCGAGAACGAAAAGGAAGCGCAAAGGGCGGAGGCGGAAATCCTCGGCCTTGAAAAGGAGCAGGCGGCCTTCGAGGACGACCTTGCGAAAATCACTGACAATATTGTCGCGGAGCTTGACGCCGGGCTAAAAAAGGCCGGCTATTCCTCGGCGGAACGAAAAAATATTGAAAGCGCCCTTAACGAAACTTTGGGCAGGCTGCGCGCCGTTCTTTCCGGCCGCGAGGCGCTGATGCGCGATCTTTCCGGCGCCGCCGAAAATTCGGTGGCGGCCACCGAGCTTAGGCGCATCGCCGACGGCCTTGCCGCCGAGCTTGGAAACGCAAGCGCCGACGCGGAAAAGGCCATCGCGCTTTTTGAAAAATACGTTAGCCATTCGCCTTCGTTTATCGACGAGTTTCTCGCGCCTGAGGGCATTATCACCCGAAAGCGCGCGCTGGATTCGCGCATTCGCGCGGCGAAGGACGGCATCGAGGACAGGCGCGCGAGGATTCGCGAGCTGCTTGGCGACAACGCCGATCTTTCCGGCAAGATAAATGAGTACCGCGCAACCTTGGGCGATCTGCGCGTGAACCTGGCGCAGATGCAGGCCCAGGCGAACTCGGCCGAGGAACAGGCGCGGCTGATTCGGCGCGAGCTTTCCGGCCAGGAAGCGCTTTTGCGCGGGATCATCGACGAGCTTTCGCTGGACAAAAAAAGGCTTGAGGAGATCGACGAGCGCATAGACGACGCGCACGACGAGATCGCCGAGATCGAGCGCAAGGGCCAGGCGCTTTCAGGCGAGCTTGAGCGCCTGGAGGCGGACATAAAAAAGCGCAGCGGCGACGTGGCCGGAAGGCAGGACGGGATTCGCAAGCGCACCGAGGAGCTTTCAAAAACGCAAGGGATTTTGGAAAAGATTCAGATTGAACTTGTGCAGTCCGAAACGGAAATCAGAAATATTCAGGATAATTTTCGTGACACCCATTCGCGCGACTTGATGGAATTCGAGGAACGCATCTTTACGATTACCGCGCAAGCTTCCGACCTGCGCGAGCGGCTTGCAAACGCGCGGGGGCAAATGCGCGAGCTTGGTTCGGTGAACCTGATGGCGCCTGAGGAATTCGCCGAGACGAAGGAACGCTACGAGTTTTTAAGCAAGCAGATCGCCGATCTTGAAAAGGCGCGCAAGGACCTGGAGGATCTCACCGCGGAGATTCGCACGGAATCCTCGGAAATGTTTATCAAGACCTACAATCGAATTAAAAAGAATTTTCACAACATGTTCCGCCGGCTTTTCGGCGGCGGGCGCGCCGAGCTTCAGCTTTCGGATCACAACCATGTCCTGGAATCCGGCATAGAGATTTTCGCGCAGCCGCCGGGCAAAAAGCTCGAGCATATTTCCCTTCTTTCGGGCGGAGAGCGCTCGATGACCGCCGTCGCGCTTCTTTTCGCCACCTACATGGTAAAGCCTAGCCCTTTCTGCCTGCTCGACGAGATCGACGCGGCGCTGGACGAGGCGAACGTTGGCCGCTTCGTTCAGCTTTTGCGCGAGTTCGGCAGCACCAGCCAATTTATCGTTATCACTCACAACAAAAAAACCGTCGCCGGCGCGGGAACGCTTTTGGGCGTTACTATGGAAGAATCCGGCGTTACCAAGCTGATTTCCATCCGCATCGAGAACGAGGAAGTGGCGAAGCCCAACGCCGAGCTTCCCCAGCGCAGCCTTTGGGACGGGGATTCCGGCTTCGTCGAAGAGGAAACGGAAAACGAGGAAGGCCGCGAGCTGCCGCCGGGGATTAACGACCCGAACGAAGTCAGCGACGCGCAGTTGCGCCCGATCCGGGCGCGGCAGGAAAGGCAGGGGGAATAGCTGTGGGCCCAAAGAGAAAGGGCGCCAGATCAATTAGGGAAATACCGCCGGGCGTTTTGGCGCAATTGAACCGTGGCGAGATTGAAACGGCGAACTTGGTGGAATACCTTGCGATAGACCAAAGGCTCTTGCTCAGGAATTTGCTGCGCGATTGCGGCAGGATACAATAGAGTTGTTCGGAAACTTCAGTTTCCGAACAAATTCCGCTGAAAACAGCAAAATACGCAGTATTTTGCTGGACTTGTTCGACAACTAACCAAGTTGCGAACAAGTCCAATATCTGCGGCCGGTTTTGGCGAGCGTTGACGCTTTGGAAAAACAAACGATAAACACAATCGCGCGGGCGATTGGCGCGGGGCTTTACGAACAGGCGCGCGTTCATGCCGACGATGATTTTTTGCCCATTATTTCCGCGCATAAATCCGATTTTGTTAGATGCTGGGCGGCTGAGGTCGCGGGAAACGGCGCGGGCGACAAGGCCAAGCGAATGCTCGCGGCGATGAAGCCCTTCGCGAAGGACGGTCATTTTAACGTGCGGGAATGCGCCTGGACCGTGGCGCGAAAATGCATCGCGAAAAATTTGCCCGAAAGCGTCGCGATTTTGTCGGCATGGGCAAAGGACATGGACGAAAATGTTAGGCGCTTTGCAAGCGAAGCTACAAGGCCGCGCGGCGTTTGGCGCGAGCATATCAAGGAACTTAAAGAAAACCCTGAATTGGCGCTGCCGATTTTGGAGCCGCTGAAATCGGACGGGGCGAAATACGTAAGGGACAGCCTTGGCAGCTGGCTGAACGACGCGAGCAAGTCTCGGCCTGATTTTGTTGTAAATTCTTGCGAACGAATTCAGCGCGAAAGCGACACGAAGGAAACGTGCTATATCGTAAAGAAAGCGCTGAGAACTATCGCCAAACGCGCGACTTAAGTAGCGCGTTTGGATCGAGCCTGTCCGATTTTTTGTGTAAATGAAAATATCATCTGAACGAAACTCGTTCATTGCCAAACTCAATAGCGAACTGGTTCAGCGCCTGCCCCCAATCTCTAATCGGCATCGTCCATTTACTGGAAGCGTTGCGAATCGCCGGATACAGTATCTTCAGTATAGCATCGTCCGTTGAAAATGACGAGCGGTTTTTCGTGACTTTGCGAGCCGGTAATTCAGCGATTCAACCGCGTTCGTCGTGTAAATCGCGCGGCGGATTTCAGGCGGGTATTTGAAAAACTCGCTCAGGTCTTCCCAATGCCTGGCCCATGACTGGTAAATCATCGGATACTTGCCGTCCCGGATTCTGCCGAACTCGCCAAGCGCGGCGCGCGCGGCTTGTTCGCTGACGGCTGAATAGACGGCCTTCAAGTCCGCGCACAGCTTTTTCAAGTCCTTGTACGAAACGAACTTCGTCGAATTGCGCGCCATGTGGACGATGCACAGCTGGACGCGGGTCTCGGGATACACCGCGCGGACCGCTTCCGGGAAACCGGTCAGCCCGTCCATGCACGCAATGAGAATGTCCTGAAGCCCTCGATTTTTCAGCTCGGTTAATACGGACATCCAGAACTTGGCGCCTTCGCTCTCGGCAATCCACAGGCCTTCGGACTTTAGTCCGCAACCTCCTTCTTTCCTTCAAAATTGACCGCCAAGGCCACGTAAACGCTCTTCATGCAGCTTTTCCCGTCTTCCCTGCCTTTGATCCGCAGCGCGTCCAGATACATGATCGGATACGTCCTCTCCAAAGGGCGGCTC
>WRAL01000076.1 GCA_009780285.1 Treponema sp. | reverse complement strand
GGGTTCGGGCTTGGTCTTAGGTTCGGGGTCGGGGTCCGGATTGGGCTCACGAGTGGGTTCCGGTCCGGGTTCATGCTCGGGCTCGGGCTCGGGTTCAGGCTCAGTCTCGGGTTCCGGCTCCGGTTCGGGTTCCGGCTCGGGTTCCGGCTCGGGCTCGGGTTCGGGCTCCGGCTCAGGTTCCGGCTCGGGCTCAGGCTCCGGTTCAGGCTGGGGTTCAGGTTCCGGTTCCGGTTCCGGTTCCGGTTCCGGCTCGGGCTCAGGCTCGGGTTCCGGTTCGGGTTCCGGCTCGGGCTCGGGTTCCGGTTCGGGCTGGGGTTCAGGCTCGGGCTCCGGTTCCGGCTCGGGCTCCGGTTCGGGCTCAGGTTCCGGCTCGGGTTCAGGCTCGGGTTCGCCGGCCGGAAGGAAGCGCGCCTTTTCGCTTAGGACGTTGCCATGCGCGTCCCTGGCGAATATGTCGAAGGCGACTTCCACTCCTGGCGGAAGGCGGCTTTCGAAGCGCACCGTTACGGCGTTGCCGTCCCTCGCCGCATGGAACGGAAGGGCCGGGTAGAAGGAAAGCTCGACGACGCTCACCGGCTTTGAAAATTCGAAGCGGATTTCATCCTGCGAAACCACTTCCACGGATAGAAGCCTTGGCGCCACGTCCCAAAGATCGTCGTAAGGATCCCCGTTCGGGCAGCCTGCGAAGGCCGCAAGCGCCATTAGCGCGAGCGCCGTCGCGGCCACGTTCATGCAATGCTTTTTCATCTTTTTCCTCGCTTGTCAGGTTTTGACGGCCGACAGCCATCTACCATATACATGGCGAGAAATCGCGAAATGCTTGGCTCTGCGCTGATTTTTTTTCTTGAAAAACGTGAAAAGTCGCGAAATTCCGTCGATCCGGCGGCGCGTCCTCCAATGTCGCGCGCCCAGCGACGAAGCCGGGGGCGACGGCTTGAGCGGAGTAACCGCTTTCAGCGGCGCAAGCAACCAGAGCGGCCGGTGGCCACTTGGCCCCCCCGATCAAGTCGGCGCGCAGCCGCGAAGCGGGTGACGATAGGGAGCAGGGACATCACTGCGCCACTCCCGGGCTGCTGGGTTTAGCCCAGCAGCCTACATTTCCCAGGACAGCCGTGGCCTGCTGCTGCTCGTGTCCCACCACCACGGGTGGCTGTCGATAGGGTCCCAGAAAGACGGGTTGGCATTTGATACTGTTCTCCACCAGTGCAGCGAAGTTACCAGAGAATCATCCACTCCAATACCGTCGTAGCCGTTCTCTGCCTTAGCGATTGTTGTGAAATTTTGCGCTACGACGCCAAGCGACGAGCTGGGGACGCCGGAGATTCCGCCAACATCGCTGCCGTCAGAGGTGAGCCCGCTTCCCAAAAACACGTTCCTGACGATGATGATTCGGCTCCCCCCGCCGAGTATCCCGCCAACAAAGTTGCCGCCCTTAACCTCGCCGGAAAAGTAGGTGGACAGGATTGTAGAAGTGTCGCGGGCGCTCTGGCCCGCAATGCCGCCCACGTACTGGCCGCCCGATACCCTGCCTATCGCATAGCTGCTGTCGATTGACCTGTCGGCATTGCCCTCCAGCAGGCCGGCGATACCGCCGACGCCCTGCGCGCTGCCGCCGTTCACCTCGCCGGTCATCCGGCTCTTCCATATCGTGGCCGTGTCTTCCAGCTTGCCGGCGATGCCGCCGAATGCGTACTCCCCGGCGATCCCGGCCGCGTTGACGGAACCATCGAACCAGCAGCTCTCTATCAAGCCTCCGATCATTGCGCCCGCGATGCCGCCGAAGTGCTCGGTTATCTGGGCGCCGGATATCGCGTTGACGGAGCCCTCGAACGAGCAGTTGCTTATTCTGCCTCCGGTGAATACCCCGTTGATAAACACCCCGCTTTCGCCGTCCAGCACGCCGACGATGCCGCCGACCTTCCTTGTCCCGCTCACGGAGCCCTTTACCTTCAGGTTCCTTATCCACGCGGTTCTTCCTTTGACATGGCCGAAAAGCCCCATGTTTTCCCCGCCCGTGATGTTCACGCCGCTTATGGTATGATTTTGCCCGTTGAAGGTTCCGCTGAAAGGCTCGTCAAATGAAGAAGCGATCGGCGTCGTTATCGCCGGGCTGAACTTGGCGTAGTCGATGTTCTCGATCAGCGCGTAGTGCCTGCTTCCCCCGGCGGCGATGCTGGCAAAGCTATGGAAGGCCCGGTAGTTCGCCTCTCCCACCAGTATCGCCCGGTCCGTGGCAAGCCCGTCGTGCGTCGTTATGGGAAAGCCCCCTATTCCGCCGATGTACTCGTAGCCGTCAGGCGGCAGCCGAAGGCTCACCCTCACCTCGTTGCGCGAAGGGAACATTTCGGTCCCGTCGTAGCTTACCGTTACCGTAAAGGTTACCGTTTCCGTGGCCAGGTCAAAGTCGCCGGCGCCCGCCTCATACCCGCTAAAGCTAAGGCCGCCGGCGTAAGGCCCCCCGGCCTCGTAGACATCGAGCGCCACTTTCCCCGCATCATCCTCGTTGCGTATTCCGCTCACGGCAACCTGCACCGTCGCCTCGGTCTGCCCGGGAAGCGGGCTAAGGAAGCTCATCCCCGGAATAGGCTCACCGTCCATCATGTAGCGAACCGGCCCCACCGTGAACGCCACTATCGGGGCCGTCGTCTCGACGGTATACAGGCGCGCCGTGCCGGAGCCGGAAACCACCAGATAGCCCGCGATATTGGCGAAGAAGTTGATCCTCTTGCTTAGCGCGAGCTTTCCAAAGCCGCCCGGCGCGTTTCGCACCAGATCCTCGGCATGGATCGCAAGCCTTCCGTTCTGCTGCGCGGCGCTGAGGCCGTTCCACAGGGAATTTATGTCCATCCCGAAAAGTTCCTGCGCGTACTCCCCGGTGATGGGGATGAGGGTCGCGCCGGGAGACACGACGACGTGCGGCACGACGGCCCTAGAGCTTAGGTACAGCGTCAGATCGATGCGGTCGTCGCCGATTGTCGCCTGAGCCGCCTGCCCCTCGACGGAAAAGCTGAGAATTCTGTCGCCTTCCCTTGGTATTGTCTTGCTTAAAAGATCGCCGCAGCCCGAAAGCGCGGCCGCGGTCAGCACGATAGCGAGCGCGAGAATAGTTCTAGCCATGTGTCACTCCAGTTTTGTAGCCAATTCAACTATTCTAATAATGATTAAGTATAGAGTTACGGTAGAAAAAAAGCAAGCCCCCGCGGAAAAGGGGGCTTGCGGGGGCGGCGGCTAGTGTTCTGGAATATTCAAATGACGGTATGCAGGTTGAGGTAATTCCTTGCCCGGCAAGGAATTACCGAACGTTGCGATTTAGCAAAACGAATATTCCGGAACACTAGTGTTCGAACCTTACGTAAACCCTGTAGCTTGTCCATTCGGAGCCTCGAACGACGTGCACGTCAAAATGGCCCCCGACGGCAATGCTTACGGCAGGGACGCCGCCGGACACAAGGATGTGTCCCGTTTGGCGGTTCCCAAAACGAAGTATGCTTTCCGGCGAAAGCTCAAAGGCGATGACAAGGGAGTGCTGACTATCCGGCAGCGGCAGGTCCGGCCGTATCCTTGCCACCACGTTGATGATGTTGCCCTCAATCACCCCATGGGCGTCCTCCGCCAGGCTGTTATTGTTTCTATGCTCACGCAAGAAGCCGAAACTGATTATTTCCGGCCTCGCCGGCTCGGGCTCAGGCTCAGGCTCGGGCTCGGGTTCAGGCTCGGGCTCCGGTTCGGGTTCAGGCTCAGGCACCACGCCGATTTTGTAAAGCCTTACGGCCCCCGCTCCGGAAACTACCAGAAAGCCTGTCATGCCATTGGAAAAATCTATGGCCCTGTTTAACGCCGGCGCCTTAAAGCCCTGCGTGCCCCGCACCAGATCCTCGACGTGGGCGGCCAGCCTGCCCGCCGCGTCCGCCGCGACGATGCCGTTCCACAGCGCCTCAATCCCAATCCCGAAAGTCCCATAAGCGTATTCCCGTGAAACAGGAATCACCGTCGCCCCATCTGAAAAGGTTATGCTCGGCACGACCGTCCTGGAGCCCTGGCCAAGCGACAGCGTTATCTTGTCGTCGTGAATTAGGGCGCTCGCCGTCTCCCCCGGAACGAAAAAGCTAAGAATCCGATCGCCTTCATCGGGGATTGTCCTGCTTAAAAGATCCTCGCAGCCAAAAAACGCGGCCATCGCCAGCGCAGAAGCAACCATCGCAAACAATTTTTTCATCATTTCTCCTAATGAAGGAAAAAAGCCTTGTCTGATAATTCAGCAAGGCCCACTGTGAGCAATTATACGTCTGCGTGGGAAAATAGCAAGCGCTCGAAACCGACGCCCTTCCCGCCCCCGCATTCCTTATCGCCCGGGGCGCGCGGTATACTGTCGCATGGACTACGACTGCATTGTGATAGGCGGAGGGCACGCGGGGATCGAGGCGTCCCTCGCCGTGGCGCGCCTGGGTTTTTCGGCGCTTCTTGTTACGCAGAACCCCGACCAGATCGGCGCGCTTTCCTGCAATCCGGCTGTGGGCGGGCTTTCCAAGGGGAACCTGGTGCGCGAGGTGGACGCGCTGGGCGGGCAGATGGCGCGCCTGATCGACCGCGCGATGATTCAGTACCGGGTTCTCAATCGCTCGCGGGGGCCGGCGGTGCGGGCGCCGCGAGCGCAGGCGGACAAGCGCGCGTATCAGGGAGCGGCGCGCGCGGCGGTCGAGGCGCAAAAGGGCCTTGCGGTTTTCATGGACGAGGTTACCGACCTTATCTGCGAGGACTCGGCGGCCGGCTCGCGCGTCGTCGGGGTGGAAACGGCGCGCGGGAACCGGATTGCCGCTCCTGCGGTGATTCTGGCCGCCGGGACTTTCATGGACGGGCGCATCTTTATAGGCGACCGCGAGCGCGACGAGGGAAGGCTGGGCGAGCGCGCGGCGATTGGCCTTGGCGCGGCGCTAAGGGCGCGGGGGTTTCCGACGCGGCGGCTGAAAACCGGCACGCCGGCGCGACTTGCCGGGGATTCCATCGACTACGAAAAGCTGGAAAGGCAGGACGGCGAGGCCCCGGAGCCTTTCTCCTTTTTCGCCGAGCCGGGCGCCTGCGCGGGCGCGCTGGAGCCTCTTCCCTGCTGGATCGCTTACACCAACGAGCGCACCCACGAGATTATCCGCGCCGGCTTCGCGCGCTCGCCGCTTTTTTCGGGCAAAATATCCGGCTCAGGCGCGCGCTACTGCCCGTCGATCGAGGACAAGGTGGCGCGCTTTCCCGATCGGCCGCGCCATCACATCTTCATCGAGCCGGAGGGCCTTCACACGAACGAGGTCTACATGAACGGCGCCTCAAGCTCGCTTCCGGAGGACGCGCAGGCCGCTTTTATCCGAAGCATCGTCGGGCTGGAAAGCGCGCGGATCGTTCGGCCGGCCTACGCGGTGGAATACGACTGCGTCGATCCGCTGGATCTGCGCCCCAGCCTTGAGTCCAGGCGCATTTCCGGCTTTTTCGCCGCCGGGCAGGTCAACGGCTCTTCCGGCTACGAGGAGGCCGCGGCGCAGGGCCTTGTCGCCGGGATAAACGCCGCGCTGAAGCTCGCCGGGCGCGAGCCGCTGGCTCTGGGCCGCTGGGAAGCCTATATCGGCGTGCTGATCGACGACCTGACGACCCTCGGCGCGAGCGAGCCGTACCGGATGTTCACCAGCCGCGCCGAGCGCCGGCTTTCCCTGCGCCACGACACCTGCGACTCGCGCCTTTGTCCCAAGGCCCGAGAGATCGGCCTTCTTGACGACGAGCGCTGGGAGCGCTTCCTTAAAAAGAACGAAGCCCTGCGCGAAATACGCGGGATTTTGGCCGAAAAAAAATGCCCGAGCGCGCCGGCCGGGGAAGAGGCCGACCGGTTTTTCGGCCACGGCGGGGAAAGCGTCGAGCGCGCGCTGGCCGACTCGCGCCTGGGCATCGAGGACGCGCTGCGGGCCGCGCCGGAACTGGGCGCGTACCCCGCCGAGTGGCTGGAGCGCGCGCGCCTTGACATCAAGTACGCCGGCTATATCGAAAAGGAGAATCGCATGGCGGCGCGCGCGGCGAAGATGGACGCGATTCGCCTGCGCGAGGATTTCGACTACGGCGCGATCAAGGGCCTTTCCACGGAGGCTCGCGAAAAGCTGGAAAAGGCGCGGCCCGTTTCGGTGGGGCAGGCGGCGCGCCTTCCCGGCGTGCGCGCCTCGGACGCGGCGCTCCTGGCCGCGCTCGCGGCGCGTAGGTAAGGGCGCGCTTGCAAGGCCGGGCTGAGCGGCTTATGATGTAGGAATGGAACTGGACTACACTTATTGGGAAGAGAAGGACGGATGGCTCATAGGATACCTCAACCTGTGGCCAAGCCACTGGACGCAGGGAAAGGGAATTGCCGAGCTTGAGGAGATGCTCCTCGATCTTTACGAGTTTTACAAGGAAGAACAGGCGCGGGAAGAAGCGACGGAAAAAAAGCAGGGCAGGCTCAAGGTCGCCGTATGAAAAGGAACCTCCTGCTGAAAATTCTGCTGGAGCAAGGATGCGTTTTCGTCAGGCACGACCAATACATGCAGCCCAAAACAGGCAAGGCCGATCAAGTGCCACGCCATTCAGACATACGAGAGCCCACCGCGTGGAAGATAATTAAAAACCTGTCGCCAGGCGCCGCTCGCGGCGCGTAGGTGAAATTCTGGGCCTTCCTGGACTTGAACCAGGGACCTACGGATTATGAGTCCGCAGCTCTAACCAACTGAGCTAAAGGCCCGACACTTGAAGCATAGCGTTTTCGGCGAATTTGATCAAGTGGGCGCATTGCCTAAAAATTAATCTAGCCGAAAAGGGGCCGCTGCCCAAAAACCAAAACCTAGTCGAAATCAGGCCGCAGGGGCCTGCCCACCCTCCGTG
>WRAL01000075.1 GCA_009780285.1 Treponema sp. | reverse complement strand
TAGCCCATAGGGCGAGAAACTGCATAGCCTCGGCAAAACTAACCGAGTTTTGCAAGAGGCTCTAGTGTTCCGGAATATTCGGTTTGCTAAATTGCAACGTTCGGTAATTCCTTGCCGGGCAAGGAATTACCTCAACCTGCATACCGTCATTGGAATATTCCAGAACACTAGTGTTCCGAAATATTCGGTTTGCTAAATCGCAACGTTCGGTAATTCCTTGCCGGGCAAGGAATTACCTCAACCTGCATACCGTCATTTGAATATTCCAAAACACTAGCGCGACGATGCGAGCTGCGGCGGTAAGAACATTTCCGAGCCCCCATGTCTCACTGCAATGCGCGGTCTTCCTTGCGCGCCGGTTTCATGCTACAATTCCGAATGAGCTTAGCGAAAAGCGATGGGGGAAAAATATGAAAGCCATAGGTTTTTTCGAGGGAATGCCCGAAATGGACGGCTCGCAGGCGGCGGCGGGCCTTGATCTCGCCACAGGGCGTATTCTGCGGGCCCTTCCGCGCTTTACCTATAGAAGCCAGAACCATTCCGGCGTCGGAAACGTATATCCTGATTGCGACAACGATCAATGGACCTGCGGTTTTTGGCCCGGCCAGATTTGGCTGGCCTATCTTCACTCGCGCGATCCGGTTTTGAAATACGCAGGCCTTATACAATCCGAAAGCATGTCGCGCAGGATCAAGCTAAAGATTGATGTCGATCATCACGACATGGGCTTTCTCTACACGCCTTCATGCACGGCCGCCTGGCAAATCGTCGGCGACGAAAGGTCAAGGGAAGCGGCCTTGCTTGCCGCCGATCAAATGCTGACGCGCTTTCAGGAAAAAGGCCGTTTTTTTCAGGCATGGGGAACGATGGGCGCGGCGAATAATTATAGATTCATTGTGGACTGTCTTATGAACCTGCCGCTGTTGTACTGGGCTTCGGCGCAAACAGGAAATGCGCAGTACGCGGAAAAAGCCGACGCTCATGCCGAAACATGCCTTGCGCATTCCTTTCGCGACGACGGCTCCACGCATCATACTTTTTTCATGAATCCTGCCACCGGAGCGCCTGTGCGCGGCGAAACCTGTCAAGGCTATAAGGACGATTCGGCCTGGGCGCGCGGACAGGCTTGGGCGATTTACGGAGCCGCGCTGCTGTATCGCCACGCGAAAAAGCCTGAATGGAAAAACACCTTTAATCGCGCTTGCGAATATTTTTTAAGCAAACTGCCGGACGATCTTGTTCCCTATTGGGACTTGATTTTTACTTCCGGCGACGAGCCGCGCGATTCGTCCAGCTCGGCCATCGCCGCCTGCGGGCTTTTGGAAATGGCCTCGCAAACAGAAGGCGCGGAATCGACCGCCCTTGAAAAGACCGCGCGCCGGCTTCTGGCGGCGCTCGCGGCAAACTGCGCCGCGACCGGCGACACGGATGGGCTTTTGCTCCATGGAACGTATGGCAAAAAAAGCCCTTTCAACACCTGTGCCGAGGAAGGCGTGGACGAATGCCTTACCTGGGGCGATTATTTTTACATGGAGGCTCTTACGCGCCTTGCCTGCCCCGAATGGAAACCATTCTGGCATGAATAGCGGAGGAATTTATGGGCGACCGTTTATTTTTTGACGACGCGAAAAAAATAGCCCAGTACGCAAAAGATCATTGCAAGGAAGAAACCGAGCGCGCGATCCGAGCGGCCGACAACATGGCTAACAACATTATACTATTCGATTTACGCTGGGATATGGAAAGGACGCATGCGCCGGTAGCGTTCGACGGCGAAATTGACTGGCTTTTTAAGCCGGGCGACGATCCTGAATGGACTTTCGCGCTGAACCGAATGCGCGCCTGGGTTTGCATGGGACAGGCTTACGTCATCACAGGCGACGAAAAATACCCGCGCGCCTTTTCCCGACAGATGCTCCACTGGACAAAAACCGTAAGGCGCGAGGACCCAAAGGCGGCCAACGCATGGCGCACGATTGAAACTGGCATTAGGCTTGAAAGCTGGATCAAGGCCTACTGTTGCATGGATGATTCCCCCAGCCTTTCAGGCGATCTGCGCAAAGCTTTTGCCGAATCGATAGCCGAACATGCCGAATACATACTGTCCGTTTGGAATAGTTTTAATCTAATAAGCAATTGGGGAGTGCTTGCGAACCACGGTCTTTTTATTGCCGGCTGTTTTCTTCCGCAAAGCGCAAGGGCAAAGCAATACGCGAGCGAGGCCATCGAGCGCCTCGCTCGCGCGATTGAAGTTCAAGTCTACCCGGACGGCGTCCATTGGGAGCAAAGCCCCATGTACCACAATGAGGTCCTGCGCTGCTTTCTTGATGTGATCGTTTTAGCAAAAAAACGCCAAATCGCGCTGCCGCCAATAATCGCCGAAAAGACAAAGGCAATGCTGCGCGCGTCCCTCTTCGCTGGGAAGCCAAACGGCCATGAAATAATGATGGGAGACAGCGACGACATAGACCAAAGAGATCTTTTGACAATGGGCGCATATATTTTTAACGACGGCAATATGAAGTTCGCAGGCTATCCCTGCCTTGATTTTGACAGCGCATGGACATTGGGCTACGACGCAATTAGCGAATACGAGAAAATTATTCCCCTGGAGCCAGCCGAAACGGCGCAGGCGTTTTTTGAAAGCGGTAATTTTTATTCCCGCAGCGATTGGAGCGCCGAAGCGGCCTTCGTTCATTTCCACTGCGGAACGTTGGGCGGCGGACATGGCCACGCGGATAAGCTGCACGTTGACGTTTTTTATCGAGGCGAGGATATATTGATCGATCCGGGGCGCTTTAACTACGTGTCGGGGGAGCCGCGCTATTTTTACAAGCGCGCAAGCGCACATTCGACCACGGCGGTGGACGGCACGGACTTATACGCCTGCGCGCACAGTTGGCAGTACCTGAATCTAAGCCGCGCCGTCGGCCAAAAATTCGTGGAGAAAGAAGGCTATGTTTATATGGAAGGCGCGCATTTGGGGTACATGGAGCAGGGCGTTTATGTTTGCCGCCGCGCGATTCATATCAAGCCGGACATTTTGCTTTTATGCGACGAATTTTACGGCAGTGCCGACAGGGAGCGAGTCTACAGGCAATACTTTCAATGGAACAACAAAGGCATTGTTTCCGGAGACGGGAACGATTGGAACTATCGCAGTGAAAAAAACATCGCGCGGCTTGCGCTCCTAAGCTCCCATGAAATAAAGGCCGGCCTTGCGCCAGGCAGAATTTCGAGGCAGTACAACCAAGAGGAAGAATCCCTGCGCCTTCAAACCATGATAAACGCGACAGGTTTTGCAAGCGTTTTTTCCGTAATTGCGCTGGATCCGGCGACGGCCTGCGAGCCTTTTTCAATTGCCAAGGAAACCGTGTATTTAAATTCCTCGGGCATTGAATGCCCAAGCGCGGAAGCTGAGGCGGTAACAATTTGCAAAGACGACAAGAAATACACGGTAGTGATTGCGCATAGGGAATACACTGGTCCGACGAATACTTTCGCGGCGAATGGCTGCGTGGGTTTTGGGAATGTGATTGTTTTTGATCCATCAAAGCAACCATCAAAGCATGTCGTGTTGGCATACTAAAAGGACTGCGGAAAATCACATGATCATAAGCGCAAGCAGAAGGACGGACATTCCCGCGCATTATTCGCGGTGGTTTTTTCAGCGCATCCAGGAAAAGCATGTATACGTAAGAAATCCAATGAACACGCATAGCGTCAGCAAACTTTGCCTTGAGCCTGAATCTGTTGACTGCATTGTTTTTTGGACAAAAAACCCTGGGCCAATGCTGGACAAGCTGGAAGCGCTAAAGGATTATTCCTGGTATTTTCAGTTTACGCTGACTCCCTACGAATCCGACGTGGAAGCCAATTTGCCGCCTAAAGCAGAGATTATCGATACCTTTAAAAAATTGTCGGACAGATCAAGCCCAAGCCGAATTATTTGGCGCTATGATCCTGTTTTAATTACGGCCAAATACAACCTTGCGTATCATATTGACAAGTTTGGCGAAATGGCGGAAAGCCTTAGCGGTTATACGGAAAAAATCATTTTTAGTTACATTGATTTTTACAAGCGCGTCGTGAAAGGTTTAGGCACAAGCGAAATGACGTTCGACCAAAAAAATATCATCGCGGAGAAATTTTCGAAAATCGCAAGCGCAAAGGGGATGAGCCTTGAAACCTGCGCCGAGGATGTAGACCTTTCGCGCTACGGCATTGCGCGAGGGCGCTGCATTGACGATGCATTGATTGCGAAAATCGCCGGGCGAGATTTCAGCGCAAAAAGGGACAGGAACCAGCGCCTGCATTGCGGCTGCGTTCAAAGCGTCGATATTGGGCAGTACGATTCATGCGCCAATGGCTGCCTGTATTGCTACGCGAACCGCAGCGATGCATTGGCAAGGGCGAACGTCGCCAGGCACGACGCATCGTCGCCGCTTTTAATCGGCGGCCTTGATCCACGGGACACGATCAGCGAAAGAAAAACGCCCGGCGAAAAAGCGCGTGGCGCGAACGACGGGCAAATGCGCCTTGTTTTTTAAAGCGTTTTGTTATAGCATTGCGCAATGGCTTTTTTGTTAATACACCCTGCGCTGAAAGGAGTCGCCGGGCTTTTCGCCTCTCGCGGAAAAGAGCTTTGCCTGGTCGGCGGGGCGGTAAGGGACATGCTTCGTGGCAAGGTCGCGCACGACTGGGATCTTGCCACGGACGCGCAGCCGGAAGAAGTGCGAACGATTTTTGCAGGCGCTCATGCCAAGGTAATTCCCACAGGCATAAAGCACGGAACGGTAACCGTGCTGCGAAAAGGCCGCAGCATGGAAATTACCACCTATAGAACCGAGGCGGATTACAGCGACGGGCGCAGGCCGGATCAAGTTTCCTATTCGACAAGCATCGAGGAGGATCTTTCTCGCAGGGATTTTACGATGAACGCCATCGCCTTGCGTCTTCCCGAAGGAAAAAAGATCGATCCCTTTGGCGGCGAGGCGGACATAAAGGCTAGGATTATTCGCTGCGTTGGGGATCCTGCGAAACGTTTTTCCGAAGACGGCCTTCGCGCTCTGCGCGCCGCGCGCTTTGCAGCCCAGCTTTCCTTTACGGTGGAAGCGCGAACGCTGGCGGCCATCGAAGGCGCGCTTGAAACCAGCGCGAAAGTTTCGGCCGAGCGCGTTAAGGACGAGCTTGAAAAAATGCTCATGTCGCGCAGGCCTTCGATCGCGTTTCGTTTAATGGAACAAACGGGATTGTTACTGCTTTTTTTGCCAGAGCTTGCGCGCTGCAGAGGAGTCGAGCAGAAGGGCGCTCATCGCTTTGACGTTTTGGACCATTCATTTTTGGCCTGCGATTTTGCCGCAGAAACGGACTGCCCGCTTGAAGTGCGGCTTGCCGCGCTTTTTCACGACCTGGGAAAAGCCGCCACCAAAAGAGTCGACGATTCCGGCGAGGTTTCTTTTCATCGGCATGAGGCGGAATCGGAAAAATTATCGCGGGAAATTCTTTGTCGATTACGCTTTTCAAACGCCGTTATCGAAAAAGTCTGTCATCTTACGAAAGAACATATGTTTCACTATACCGACGACTGGAGCGACGCGGCTGCGCGCAGGTTTCTTGCGCGCGTGGGCCGGGAACATTTGGCCGATCTTTACAAGCTTAGACGAGCGGATTCCTACGCCTCGGCCGGTATTGCGCCGCCGGCGAATTATCTTTTGCCCCTTGCCGAGCGTGTCGAAAGAATTGTCGCCGAGGCGCAGGCGATTTCGCTAAAGGATCTGGCCCTTTCCGGCCGTGATTTGATCGCCGCCGGAGTGCCGCCTGGAAAAATTATGGGGAAAATCCTTGACGAGCTTTTGGAAGCGGTGATAGAGGACCCGGCGCTTAACGAACGCGGCCGGCTTATCGAAATCGCCTTTAAGCTGAGCGATAAATTCGCCGGCCGATGATCTTGCGCGTAGCCTATTCCTCCGTTAGCGCTTGTGTTTGCGCCTCGTTCTCCGCCTGAATTGCTTTAATATTTTCGTAGAAATTTGCTATCGAAAGCTGGATGTATGGCTGCAGCCACAGTATCCCTATTCCGAACGTCGGCAGTGTAAGCAGGAACCATCCAATAAAACTTATCCAAAGCTTAACGAACCTCCAGCGATGCCCATACATCATAACATCGCTTTTTCTTAGCGCCTGGTGTGGTTTTATGCCAGGGTTGTCGTGCATAACGTAGTAGGCCATGGAATAACCGATACTCTTGAGAATTCCGGGAACTATCAACAGCAGCGCCCATAGAATAATAAAGACGGCCGAAATAAACGTCATTGCCACACAAGGTAGAAAGCGCTTAAAGCCATGAAATATCTGGCCAAGCGCGATCTCCTTGCCCCTAACCCTGTGCAGAAAGTACCCGGCGAATCCAAGAAAAAAAACTCCCGCCAAAATAGAGTAGGCCACATTCGTCAGCATGTACAGCGCGGGGTTGTACTGCGGGCCCCATAGCCGGAAAGCTAAATCAAGCAGGGAACTCGCCCCCAGCCAGACAGGCAGGCTCGATTCCGGGACTCTCTGGAAAACAAACAGGAGCGACGCGTTTATGAGCAAAAAGACAAGATAAGCAAGCGCCATCTTCCCCCACACGCCTTTCAGCTGCCGTCTTGCCTCGGCCCTTAATTCTCGGTTTGATTGAACCGTCGTGTAATCCATGATTTCTCCTCGCCGCGCTTGGATAAACGCCGCCAAGTTGACTCTAACGTAGACGGGGGATTTCGTCAACATTGCGGCCCGATCCGGGGCGGTGTGATGCCTAAAAATAAAACCTAGCCCAAACTACAATGGTTCCACGGAGAGTGGAACGAATGAGGCTAGGCATGAAAAGCAGACAGGAAATCCTGAAGGCAAACTGCGAGGAGTATCG
>WRAL01000074.1 GCA_009780285.1 Treponema sp. | reverse complement strand
TGAAAAACTCGCCGCCTGCGGTTTCAACACGGTGGAAACCTACGTTCCGTGGAATCTGCACGAGCCTAAGGAAGGCGTTTTCAGTTTTGACGGTTTCGGCGATCTTGAAGGCTTCATCGAAACGGCGGCGGCAGTCGGGCTGAAGGTAATCGTCCGTCCCGGCCCGTACATCTGCGCGGAATGGGAATTCGGCGGTTTCCCGGGCTGGCTCGCAAAAGATCGCTCCATGCGCCTGCGCTGTATGTGGCCGGATTATTTGCAAAAAGTGCGGAACTGGTTTTCGGCGCTGATTCCAAAACTCGTGCCGTACCTTTGCACGAACGGCGGCCCGATTATTGCCGTTCAAATTGAGAACGAATACGGTTCCTACGGAAGCGACGGGGAATATCTTTCCTACCTTAAAAACCTTCTGCGCGAACTTGGCGTGGACAGCGTTCTCTTTACCTCCGACGGCCCGAACATCCAAATGCTTGACGGCGGAACTTTGCCGGATATCTGGAAGACCGTCAACTTCGGCTCGAATCCGGAAAGGGCGTTCGACCTGCTGCGACGGTTTCAGCCGGACGGGCCGGATATGTGCTGCGAGTTCTGGTGCGGATGGTTCGATCACTGGGGCGAGGCGCACCACAGGCGGGAAGCGGCGGACGTTGCGGACGTGTTGGAAAGAATTGTAAAAACCGGCGCTTCGGTGAATATGTATATGTTTCACGGCGGAACGAACTTCGGCTTCTGGAACGGGGCCAACATCGACGATGCCGGGCAATACCAGCCGACGACCACAAGCTACGATTACCACGCGCCGCTTTCGGAAGCCGGCGACATTACTCCTGCATACGAAGCCTGCAAAAAAGCGCTGGAAAAATATTTCGGGCCGGCTCCGGCGATTAAGATGGCGAACTCGGCAAAAGCGGCCTACGGCAAGGTCGAATTGACGCAGCGGCGGCCGCTTTGGGATTTCCTTGGCGAGCCGGTAAAAGCCGCCGCGCCCCTGTCGATGGAGGAACTCGATCAGGAGCAGGGCTTTGTGCTTTACCGAAAACGGGTTGAGATGCCGCCGGTGTCGCGCGAGTGCATGGCGCAGCGCGATTATAAAATGGCGCTTTCGATTACCGGCTTTCGGGATCGGGCGGTGGTTTGCGTGGACGGGGAAACGGTCGGCGTGATTTACCGCAATAGCAATGAAGCGGTCATTTTGCCCATGCCGACGGGGGAAAGTTTTCGGCTTGACATTCTGGTCGAGAATATGGGGAGGCTCAATTACGGACACGGCGGGGCAACTCCATGCGGCATTTTCGGTTCCGTAAAAATCGGGCCTACGGCGCTTTTCGGATGGGAAATGTACGGCCTTCCGCTTAGCCCCCTTCCCTCCTTCGCCGAGCCGGCAAAACACGAGCCTTCCACACAGCCGCATTCCGTCAACGCGCCGGCTTTTTACCGAGGCGCTTTCGACGCGGCGGAAACCCGCGATACTTTTCTGGACCTGGCCGGTTTCCGCAAAGGCGTCGCCTTCGTAAACGGCTTCAACCTGGGACGCTACTGGGAAGCGGGGCCGGCGCGAACGCTTTACGTTCCGGCGCCGCTTTTGGCGCGGGGCCAAAACGAGATTTGCCTTTTTGAAACCGACGGATGCTCCGGCCCGGCCACGGTCGAGCTTACCGATTCGCCTGTGTGGATGAAGTAGCCGTCAAAACAAAATCCGCTTTCTGTACGCCGAGCCGATTCGCTCGAGCGGGGCGGGAAGGGTCTCGCCTATCCGCTCAGGCGGAGACGGTTAGATCCAGGCCGAGGGCGGAGGACGCCTTTATGAAGGTGAGCAGATTGCAGTTTATCCCGTTTTCTATTTTCGACAACTGCTGCTGGGTCACGCCGCACTTTTGGGCAAGCTCCCTCTGAGTCATGCCCCGTCGCTCGCGGGCGTCGGCGATCGCCAGGCCAAGTTCAAGAAGGCGTTTTTCCTCCTCGAACGCCGTCCTGAACCCTTCGGCCTTCATTTTTTCGTCAAGATGATCCCTAAATCTCACGGCAGCCCCCTAATGTCGTCTTCCGAGCGCTTCTCCAGAAAATAGGCCCGACGCTTTTTTGCCAGGCCGATTTCGGCCTTTGGCACTTCCCGCGTACGTTTCTCAAAGGCGTTGGTCAGAACAATGACGTCACGGTAACAGAAAAAATACAGTATCCTTGCCTGCGTTCCTCTTAGCTTGATCCTAAGCTCGTGTATCCCGTCCTCAAGAATGTCAGCGTAAGGGCGCGGAAGATTCGGCCCCTTTTCTTCCAGCATCGCTATGAAGGCCATCGTCTTTGCCTGTTCTCTAAGCGTCAGCCTGTCTATGTATTCCTTCACGGGCTTTAATCCGCTGTCGTCGAAATAATACAGAACCCGCCAGCCATCGCCCATAATTCAATTATACGCCATATATGACGTAATGTCAATGCGACGCATTGCCTAAGGATTATTCTAGTGTTCTGGTCTATTCAAATGACGGTATGCAGGTTGAGGTAATTCCTTGCCTGGCAAGGAATTACCGAACGTTGCGATTTTCCAAACCGAATATTCCGGAACACTAGGACTGTTCGAAGATACCATCCTTTCAGCCACATCCATTGTCGCCACTAGACGCAAAAAAAACTTGACGGCGCAACTTCGGGGCGCTACAATAATCGCGTAACGTGGCAAAACGGCGGGACGCGTTCCGCCTTTGCGTACCTGCCTCTTGTGAGGCGGAAATTTGAAAGGTAGGAGATAAAAATGAAAAAAATTGCATTTGTTCTGGCGATCGCGATGATAAGCGCCACGGCGGCCTTTGCCGGCGGCGGCGGCGAGCGGGGATTCCGCGCCGACGCGTTCTGGTACTCTTTCGCGGACACCTTCCTCGCCAGCGTTCGCGCCGACATGACGGCGGAATTCGCCCGCGCCAACCTGGCGCTGCAGCACCACGACGCCAACAACAGCCAAACCGTTTTGGTCGACCAGATTCGCACCGCGATCACCCGCGGCACGAGCGTGCTGATCGTCAATATCGTTACCACCGGCTCCGAGGACGCGGCGATGACCATCGTCAATATGGCCAGGGACGCGAACGTTCCGCTTCTTTGGTTTAACCGCGAGGTTTCCAACGCCGTCGTCAATTCCTACCCGAACTCGGTTTTCGTGGGAACCGACGCGGATGAGGCCGGCGTGATGCAGGGACAGGCCATCGCCGACTTCCTTCTTCGGGCGGACAATTGGACCGGCGCCCGATCCAATTTCGACCTGAACGGCGACGGCGTTATCAATTACATCATGCTGCGCGGCGAGCACGGAAACGCCGAGGCTTTCGGCCGCACGCTGCATTCGGTGACGACGGCGAACAGGCTTCTTGCGGCCAGGGGGCTCAGGCTTGCGCCCTCGCCGGCGAACGTGAACCATTCGCCCATGTACGCCGACGACGGCATCAGCAATTTCTTCCTTTACGCCAACTGGTCGGCGGCCATCGCCAACGATCTTATGAACACCGCGCTCGCGGCGCACTCGCTTACTTCCGGCGCAATCGAGCTTATCGTCGCCAACAACGACGACGCGGCGCTGGGCGCGATTTCGGCGCTGAACGGCCACGGCTTTAACACCGGTGCGGCCGGCGCCGGCTACATTCCGGTGTTCGGCGTGGACGCGACCGCCGCCGCGCAGGAGGCGATTCGCGCCGGCAGGATGACCGGCACGATCCTTCAGGACGGAACGGAAATGGCGCGGACGGTTCTCTTCCTCGCGCGGAACATCGCCGAAGGACGCCCCATGAACGACGGCATCGCCGCGCGCTTCAACGTGGATTCCGGCGTGGCGAAGATTCGCGTGCCCCACGCCATTTTCAACTAGCTTTTTCTCTGGTTCTTCCCGCGGCGGCACGCGCGGCGCTGCGGGAAGAATCCTTTTTGATTGTATTCGGAGGGTACATACCCCGCCATTCATGGCGGGGTTGTTGATTATTCTGATGACAAACAACGGCTGAGGATTTTTAATGAAAGATAATTTGCTAAAAATAATACGGGTAAGCAAATCATTTCCCGGCGTTAAGGCGCTTGACAATGTAAGCCTGGACGTTCGCCCCGGAACGATCCATTCGCTTATGGGCGAAAACGGCGCCGGAAAGTCCACGCTTATGAAATGCCTGTTCGGGATTTATTCCGTTGACTCAGGCGAGTTTATTCTTGACGGCAGGAAAGTCCTTTTCGCCAATCCAAAGCAGGCCATGGAAAACGGCGTTTCGATGGTGCATCAGGAATTAAACCAGGTGCATACGCGCAGCGTTATGGAAAATATTTGGCTTGGCCGCTTTCCCGGCCTGCCGCCCCTTTACGTTAATCATAAAAAAATGTACGACAACACAAAGGCCCTTTTCGACGAGCTCGAAATTTCCCACGTCGATCCCAAGGCCGCAATACAAACGCTGTCGGTTTCCAGCCGGCAGATGGTGGAAATCGCCAAGGCCGTTTCGCACGACAGCAAGATAATCGTCCTTGACGAGCCAACTTCTTCCCTTACAAAAATCGAGGTGGAACATCTTTTTAGAATTATTAATAACCTTAAAGCTCGTGGCTGCGGAATCATTTACATTTCCCACCGCATGAGCGAAATCCTGCGCATTTCCGACGACGTGTCCGTGATGCGAGACGGCAAAATGGTTGACACCCTTCCTGCGGCCAGCCTTACCACCGACAAAATAATCACGATGATGGTTGGCCGCGAGCTGAGCAATGTTTTTCCGCCCAAGGACAACGCTCCGGGCGAGACGGTGCTTAAGGTCGAGGGGATGACGGCGCAGCACGTCAAGCTGAGCGACGTTTCCTTCGAGCTTCGCAAGGGGGAAATTCTCGGCGTGGCCGGGCTGGTCGGTGCCGGGCGCACGGAGCTTCTGGGCGGGCTTTTCGGCCTTACCACGCTGAAATCCGGCAAAATTTTCAAAAACGGCCGCGAAATACGGACGGGGAAGCCGGCGCGCGCGATGCGGCACGGCTTTGCCATGCTTACCGAGGAACGGCGCGCCACCGGCATTTTCGGCGTTCTGAGCGTTCGCGAAAATGTTACCGCCGCTAACATTAAAAATTACAAGCGCCTGCGCCTGTGCATAAGCGCGAAAAAAATGAGCGACGACGCTGAATGGGCCATTGGCGCCTTTAGAATAAAAACGCACAGCCAGCATGTGCTTATTAGAACGCTTTCCGGGGGGAATCAGCAAAAGGCGATTTTCGGCCGCTGGATGCTTACAAAGCCCGACGTTCTTTTGCTTGACGAGCCCACGCGCGGCATTGACGTTGGCGCGAAGTACGAGATATATCAATTGATGATCGATCTTGCGAAACAAGGCAAGTCGATAATCATGGTTTCAAGCGAGCTTGAGGAATTGCTGGGCGTTTGCGACAGGATATTGGTTATGTCCGGCGGACGAAAAACTGGCGAGGTCGATCCGCGCGCGACCACGCAGGAAGAAATAATGACTCTCGCGGCAAAGTACGCATGACAATCGAGCAAGGAGCTGGAAGATGAAAGGATCCGATCTACTTAAACGTTTGGCAAGCCCGTTTACGCGGCGCTGGCATGGCTACAAGGATTTGTCGCGCAAGGACAAGCTGGCGATGTGGGGCGATTTTCTTATACGAAACGCTATCTATATCATAATAGCCGGCGTCGTTATCTACGTGCAGATTTTTAGCATTCGCAATAATTTTTACAACACGTTTTTGTCGTTCCGCTCAATCGTCGATATTATGACCCGCGCGGCGTCGTCAATGTTTTTGGCGCTGGGAGTCGGCGGCATAATCGTGCTTACCGGAACGGACCTTTCCGCCGGCAGAATACTCGGTCTTACCGCCGTGGTCTGCGCCTCCCTTCTGCAATTGCCGGTGGAGGTTTTCGCCGCGAAAATGTTTCCGGACTTGGTTGCGCCGCCGATTATTATCGTGCTTTTGCTTTCGATGAGCATAGGCGGCATTTTCGGCATTTTTAACGGCTTTTGCACGGCGCGCTTTAAGTTGCATCCCTTTATCGTAACGCTTGCGACCTCGATGATCGTGTACGGCTTCGTGCTTATTTACGTTCGCCTGGGCACGAACGCCGGCGGCCCCATTTCCGGGATTACGCCGGAGTACCGAAACGCCGTCATGCATACCGTCGATATTTTTGGCACGAGGGTTCCGATTTTTGTCTTTTACGCGATCGCGGCGATTGCCGTTATGTGGTTTATCTGGAACAAAACCACCCTTGGAAAAAACATGTATGCCGTGGGCGCAAACCCCGAGGCCGCGAACGTTTCCGGCATTTCGGTGATGAAAACAACGGTACTTGTGTTTATGATGGCCGGAATGCTCTACGGCTTTTCGGGCTTTGTCGAGGCGGCGCGCGTTGGGTCCAACAGTCCGGCGACGGGTTTTCTTTCCGAGCTTGACGCGATAGCCGCCTGCGTTATCGGCGGCGTGAGTTTTACCGGCGGGGTGGGAAAGATCAGCGGAATAGTAACCGGCGTGATCCTTCTTCAGGTTATCAGCGTGGCGCTTCAATGGCTGGGCATTTCCGGCGACATACAATTTATTATCACTGGTATCGTCATCCTTTTGGCCGTGGCCATCGACATGCGCAAGTACCTGGCGAAAAGATAGGCGCCCTCCTTCCCGCCGCCCTTGGCGCGCGCGTAATTCTGCGCTTTAATGGCGCAAGGGCGGAAGGGAGTTTTGAGAATCCACAGAATAACGCATTACTATAGAAACTTCCTTGGCAAATGCAGGTCGCTTTTTGCACGCCTGTCCACAAGCCGGCGCCTTGATCTTAAGCTTTTTATTGCGCTGATCCACGGTTTTTTAACGCGCTTTAGCTTTTCCCGGCCCTTTAGCCGAATGCGCCCAGGCCGAAAAAGGCGGGCGATCGGGCGCGGGGTCAAACGCCCGCGCGT
>WRAL01000073.1 GCA_009780285.1 Treponema sp. | reverse complement strand
ACGACATTGTCTACGGGCAATTGTCGATGCGAAAGACAAAGACGGCGGCGCTGGGGCAGATTTTGTTTCTTGCTCTGGCGCTGATCATCCCGACGATAACGCACAGAATAGGCCTTAGCTTTCTTGTCGCGCAGCCCATGCACTGGATGATCCTGTTCGCCGGCCTTGTCTACGGGCCGGTTTCCGGAGGGCTTTTGGGCCTTTCCATTCCGCTGGCTTCCTTTTTGATAAGCGGAATGCCGGCGCCTGCGATGCTGCCGCTTATGCTGCCGGAGCTTGCCGTGTACGGGGTTCTCGCCGGCCTGCTTAAAGGCAGGACTACGGCTTTCGGCTCCGTCGCCATCGCCCTTGTCGCCGGCCGGCTTGCCTTTCTTGCGCTTCTTGCCCTGACAGGCGGCCTTAACGCGCCGGCGCTTGAGTTTGCGCGGGCGACCTGGGCGCCGGGCCTCGGCGCGATGGCCTTGCAGATAGCGCTTTTGCCGCTTCTGGCCGGGCTTTTCGTCAACTGGGCGCGGGACTAGTGTTCCGGAATATTCAAATGACGGTATGCAGGTTGAGGTAATTCCTTGCCTGGCAAGGAATTACCGAACGTTTCGATTTTGCAAACCGAATATTCCAGAACACTAGGGCACGGAAATCAGTTTGCCGAAAAATTGACCACGGAGGACACGGAGTTACACGGAGGGAGCAAGCATTAGCGCGCGGCGCGCCCCAGAAGAGGGTTTGCTCCGTGCAGCTGCTCCTTCTCCGTAATAATTTGCGAAAATTGATTTCCGCGGGAGTAGGGCTTTTATGCGCCGGTTATGCGGACAGGCTTGCGGACAGCTTTATGTTGCCCGCAAGCCTTGCCTGGGAGATGTCCATGAGGAAGGGCAAAATACATCACAATGCCTGTGTTCTTCTTGAAATAAGAAGCAATTCCCCAGCGGCGCTTCAATAAACCATTATCTCAACCGAGTCGCGCCCGTTTTCGTCCTCCACGACGATAAGCTGCGCGCCGGGGCGAAGCGGAAGGACGAAAACCCCGGAGCCGCCAAGCAGCCCTTGAAAAGCGCCGTTGGAAAAAACGCGCGCGCCAGGGGAAAAGCCCGAGGTTTCCACGCGAATCGCCTGGGATTCGGGCGGAAGGGAATGGCTGAAGTGAAAAACGGCGCCAGAAACCGGAAGGCGGATGCGCGCGGCGCCCGGCGCGGCCTGCGCCACCGTGCCCTGCCTGAAGCGCTCGGCGAGCCAGGCCTGGTATTCCGGCGGGAATCGCGCCGCGCGAAACTCGGCCTCCATCCATTCCTGCGTGGCCCAGGCCGCCTCGTCGCCAAAGCCCAGCGCCGACGCGCCGCCTATGCCGCCACCGCCGTGCCAGGAGCAGGGCGCGAGGCCGGAATCGGCGAAAACCCATTCCCGCGCGACGCCTCGGCAGGCTCCGGTCGCCGGCATCCCGGAAAGCGAGCAGACCAGCGCCTCGCGCAGGCTTCCGGCTCGAGGGGGCAGGGGAAACCCGGCCGGGGAAGGGTTCCGGCTTTCGAGGGCCTTGAGCAAGTCCGCGGCTATCAGCGCCGGAATGGAGCTGCCGGTTCTTCCGATAACCGTTTCGCCTGAAAAATTTCCCATCCAAACGCCCACCGTGTAGCGCGGGCTTGCGCCCAGCGCCAGAATGTGCTGAAACTGGTTTGCCGTTCCGGTCTTAAAAATAGAAGGGAAATCCGTGCGCATAATTGGCGCCTGGCCAAAGCCGAGAAAACGGCTTGGCTCGTCGGCAAGTATGTCGGTAATAAGCCAGGCCGATTCCTCGGACATCACCCGCCGCGCGCTTCTGTTTTGCGCCCCCCCCGGGGGGTCAAGCTCGAAGCGTAGGTCCAGCGCCAGGCCGCCGCGCGGAAAGACGGCGAAGGCGCGCGCCAGTTCCTCAAGGCTTACCTCGGCGTTCCCCAGCGCAAGGCCAAGGCCGTGATCCGCGGAGCTTGCCGCCACGGAATCGAAGCCCAGCGCGACAAGGTATTCCTCGAAGGCCGCGACTCCCAACGCATCCAAAAGGTACACCGCCGGAATGTTCAGCGAGGAGGCGAGCGCGACGCGAAAGCGCACCGGGCCGTTAAAGCGCCGGTCGAAGTTCGCCGGGCTGTAGGCCTCGACCATGCCGAAAACCGTGGGAATGTCCGGCAGAACGTCGTTCGGAGCGAAGCCCTTTTCCAGCGCCTGCGCGAATAAGAAAGGTTTGAGCGTGGAACCCGGCTGGTTAAGGACGCGCACTCCGTCGATCTGGCCGCTGGCCTCCACGTCGTGCCAGGATGCCGAGCCGACATAGGCCAAAACCTCGCCGGAAAAATTGTCGATAACGATAATAGATCCGTTGGTTATTCGGCTGTCGGCGGTAAGCAAAAGCTCGGATGCCAGGCGCCGCTCGGCGAAAAGCTGGAGATCCAAGTCCAGCGTGGCGCGCGCCGCGCCCGGGATCCCGGCCTCATTTTTCATGCGCGCGATTCTGTCCGTAAAGTGCGGCGCGAAAAAGGGATGCTTGAGTTCCGTGAGCGCGCCCGGCGCCGCGTCCGCCGCCGCCTCGATCAAGGCCGCCTCCTCTAGGCCAAGGCCCGCGCGCCGGGAAAGCGCGAGGGCCGCCGCCACCGCTGTTTCCGGCTCCCGCGCCGGGTCGAAAAGCGCCGGCCGCCTGGGGATCACGGCAAGGAGCGCCGCGCGCGCGTCGTCAAGGTGGTCTGGAGCCCTTGCGAAGCGCGCGCGGCTCATCGCGGCGATTCCTTCGATATTGCTTCCGAAGGGAATATTGTTAATCCAAAGCTCAAGAATTTCGTTTTTGGAAAGGCGCGCCTCCAGGCGCAGCGCGTCGAGGGCCTCGCGAATTTTCCCGCGCATTCCGGGCGCGCGCGGGCGTATCATGCGCGCAAGCTGCATCGTTATCGTGGAGGCGCCGGAGACCGTGCGCCCGGCGCGCGCGTTGCGAAAGACCGCCGCGGCGACGGCCGCCGGATCGACGCCGGGGTGAAAGTAAAAGCGCCGGTCCTCGGCGAGCAAAAAAACGCGGAGCGCGCCGGCCGGGATTTCCTGCAGCGCCACCCATTCGCGCCTCGCTCCGTCCTGCGCGGGAAAAACGCGCAGGAGCCGGCCGTTTCTGTCATGCAGGGCGAAGCCCGCCGGCCTGTCCCTGAAGGCGTGAAGCTCCGGGAAAGGCGCAAGGCGCAAGGCGGCGCGACCGGCAAGCAGGCAGAGGGCGAGCGACAAGACGATCCTCGCGGCGCGCGACTTAGCGACTTTACGCGCGCCGATTTTTAGCCCTTGCATAAAGCCCGCAGGCCGCCTGTCCATGCTCAACCATACCGCGCCGCCGGCCTATTTTCAACGCCCGCGCGCCGCGCTATCATGGCTTATGGAGCCAATAATTCTAGCGTCGGAATCCCCAAGGCGGCGCGCTTTCCTGGAGCTTTTGGGATTGCCCTTCGTCTGCGTTCCGGCGATGATCGACGAGACGCCCGAGCCGGGCCTGGGCGCGCGGGAAGTCGCGCTGGATCTTGCGCGGAAAAAAGCGCTCGCGATTGACGGCGCGCCGGAAGGCGCGGGCGGCGCCTTCGGCGGGCGCCTTGTCCTGGCCGCTGACACCGTCGTCGCGCTAGAGGGCGGTATTTTCGGGAAGCCGGCCTCGCGCGAAGAGGCGGCGCGAATGCTCGCGCTTTTTTCCGGGCGCCGGCACGAGGTAATAACGGCCATCGCGCTGCGCGACCTGCGCGACGGCGGCATCGATCTGCGCGCAGTGGAATGCGCCGTGGATTTCGCCCGGCTTTCCGGCGCGGAAATCGACTGGTACCTGGACACCGGCGAATGGCGCGGCGCCGCCGGCGGCTATCGCTTGCAGGAAAAAGGCGCCTGCCTTATCGAGCGCGTCCTTGGCTCGCCCAGCGCGGTCGCCGGCCTTCCCTTGCGCGAGCTTTTTGTGATGCTGCGGGCTGGGCCGCGCGGCCTTTTGATCTAAGGCCTTTGATCGCGGCATGGAGTGCCGAGGCCCCCTGCTGCCGGCGGGCGCGCGGGACCTCGGTCATATCGCTGCGCTCAAAATGCCCTCGGCGCCCGCGCGCCCGCCGGCAGCAGGGCATACCGCTGGGGCTTTAGGAGGGAAAGGCCGCTTTTCTATAGGAAAAACCGTCTGGCAAGGCGCCCCTGCGCCTTGCCAGACGGTTTTAGGTTGTGGGTTTTAGATTCGGGCCTGCTCGCGCAGGCCGGGGCTTTTTGCGCGCCGCGTTTAAAAATACCGCGAAAACTTTTACCGTCTTGCCGGAAGGTCAAACATATAGCCATAGGTTATTCCCAGCGCCGTCGGCGCAAACAGTGGGTGCGCGTATATGTCCAACCTTAGGCGCAGGTGCCAATCGTCGCCCATAACCAATGCCTCTGGAGAGAAGGAGCTTGAGGCGGAAAAGCTCGCCGCGTCCGCGCCGCCCGCTTGCGGCAGTCGCAATTGCTGATGCAGATTAAGGCGAAACCCAAAAACCTCGTTGAAAAGGACGGTAATGCCGGCGCTTAGGCCAATGTTTCCCGGTTCCCATATTCCGCTATCGCTTTCGCTGCTTGGCAGGCCCACTCCATAGGAAAACCCTAAATTCCACACCACTGGATCCCTAATGCCATGAGCGGAAAACGACAGGCCAAGGCCGTGCCGCCCGCTTCCCGGCGAAACCGGCGATCCCTCCGTTTCGTCGCCCGGCGCTTTTATCGGCAGGCTCCAGAACCCTCCAAGGAAAAAATTAAGCGCGCCCCTTCGTATGGAATAGTCGTAGGAAAGCTGCGCGTCCTCAAAGCCGTAGGAAAAGGAATTTATCGCCTCGGAATCTCCCGTGTACAGCGCGAAGGTAAGGGGAAGCCTTGCGCCAAATCCGTGGCTCCCCATCGAATATCCTAAGGACAGATGCGGCGTAAAAACATGAAGCTCGCCGCCGGGCGCAGCCTGCGCGTAGTGCCTAAGCGCCGCCTCCGTCGTAAGCCGGCCGCTTTCTTTGTCGAAAGTAATTCTGTTAAATTCGTTCTCGTTCGCGCCAATCGTGGCGCAGAGCAGCATTCCGATAAAAGCGATGCAAGGCTTTTTCATATACGATTCCCCGCGACGCGCCGCAAGCGGCTCAGCATTAGGTTTTGCCTGTCCACCGCCGTGTTCAAGAATTCCCTGTCCACCGTTCGCGTCGCGGAAGCGGCCAAAAGAACGTTTCCCGAAAAGCGCCGCAGGAAAGACGCGCGATCCACGATGACGGCTCCCGTTGAGGGATCGGAAAGAAAGGCGAAATCCCCCTCGATATGCAGAAGCAGGGCGAAATGGCCTACAGGCCGGTCGTAATGGACGACTATGGGGCCAAAGCCGCCGGCCAAGGCTTGCTCAAGTTCCTCCCAGCCCATGCGAAAGCCCCGCGCGGCGATTCCATGCGTTCCCATGTAACCCGCCATGTCCGCGAAATTCGTGGCGAAGCCCTGCGCGTCCTCCGGCAATTCGGCGGTCATGTCAAGAAAGACCTCGCGCGCCGTTACGTCCAGGCCCCAGAATTTGCCCAGAAGCGTGGCCATTGCCTCGATGCCGCAGGAGGTGTCGTAGCTTTGCTTGTAGGTATGCTCGAAGCGCGTTTCTTCCAGGGGCATTGTTGCCGTCCAGATTAGGAAGAGGAAGCGGCTCATGGTTTGCTCCGCCTGTTTTGGATAAAGGCAGCGCATTTCGCTAATATCATCCTTACGTTCTCGGCATAAAATTTCAGGATATCCCTGTCTTTTACCTTTCTAAGCGCGCGATCGCATAGTAGCAGCTGACTTAAAAAAGATACTGCCAGGAATAGATAAACATCGGCCAGCATGAAAATAATAAAATTTCTTCCCATGTGTATGTAATCATATGCCGCATTTCCAAGTATAATCGTTTTGGGCATGGAACATAAAAAACTAACGGCCCCAAAAAAAGCCAATCCTAAAACACTCGGCTTTGCGTCGCTAAATTTGCCGCCAAAGCGAATAAATGCGGGAAGCACGATAATGCTCACGATTCCTGCGAGCAGCCTAACTTGCATAGGCAGGGGCCCCCTGGGAAAGCTGGGATACTGGCTTATCATCATGGGCTTAATGGAGAGCCAGCCATTTAGGAACGAGGCATGAAGGTCCTCGGCGCGCGCGGAAACAAGGGCTTGCGCGATATGGTCAAACGCGACTAGTGCAAGCGCGAAGATTGCGCTGGTTATGGCCGCATTGCGCGTTTTCATCGCGCAAACTTTCCTTGCGGCGGCGTTTAGCGCGATCCCTAAAAGAAAAAGCGCGAGCGCCGGCAATAAGCCAAGCCAGCCATTGGTTCTATAGAAGAAAAGCGAAAGCGCGTCGGCAAGATCGCCGTAGCCGGCCCTGGTAAAATTGTAAGCCAGCTGTAGCAAGATATACAGGTACAGGACAAGGTACGGGCCCGCAAAGGCCAGAAAAATGACGGGCAGGCTTGGGCGCGTGGAAGCCCGCATTTCGGCGGGAGCGGATGTCTCCGTTGAAATCATGGCTTGTTTCTCCTATGGAAGAGTGGGAACAGCCGGCGATTAAGGACGCCGGCTGTTCCCTCAGATCGAAGTCCGAATCTTAGCGATTTCGCCAGTATTCATCTGGCATAGGATCCGTTCCAGTAGGGCACCCGCCAACGCAGCCGCTGAATAGTAGGCCAAGAATAATTAATGGAATCCAGAACGCCTCGCCTTCAACCTCCGCCATTTCGGCCAGGGTCAAGGGCATGGCGTTCACCGAGGCGAACAGGTCGCCATCGGAGCCAAGAATAACTTCGTTCGATGTCGCTTCGAACGAAACCGCGTTTTGCTGCGCCGGGGATGCAAAGACAGTGGATGCGGCCACAGTCAGCGCTAGCACTAGAGATACGATCTTTTTCATAAAAGACCTCCTATCTTGTAAGATTACTCTATAAATTTTTATCTTTCGTGTCAAGCGTTTTCCGTAAAAAAAATAAATT
>WRAL01000072.1 GCA_009780285.1 Treponema sp. | reverse complement strand
CCGAGCTTGGCGCGGAAAATATCGGCGTTGTCATTATGACGATCACCAATAATTCCGCCGGGGGCCAGCCGGTTTCCATGCGCAATATGCGCGAGGTATCGGCGATCTGCAAAAAGCGCGGGATTCCGCTTAACATCGACGCGGCGCGCTATGCGGAGAACGCCTTTTTTATCAAGCGCGACGAGGAAGGCTACGCGAGCAAGTCGATTAAGGAAATTATCGCCGAGACTTTTTCCTACGGCGACACCTGCACGATTTCTTCGAAAAAGGACGGAATCGTCAACATGGGCGGAATGGTCGGCGTTAAGGACTCCGATTCCCCGCTCGTGCAAGGCGTCAAGGCGAACTGCATAAGCTATGAAGGCTTTTACACTTACGGCGGCCTTTCCGGGCGCGAGATGGAGGCGCTTGCCGTCGGCCTTTACGAAGGCATTGACGAGGATTTTCTGCGCTACAGGATCGGGCAGATGGAATATGTCGCGGCGAAGCTGGACGAGGCGGGCATTGTTTACCAGGCGCCGGTAGGCGGGCACGGCGTTTTCGTCGATGCGCAGGCAATGTTTCCCCACATTCCCTACCATGAATTCCCCGCCCAAACGCTTGCGATAGAGCTTTACAAGGAAGCCGGGATTCGCTGCTGCGATATAGGCTCGTACATGCTTGGCAACGATCCTGACACGGGAACGCAGCTGCGCGCGGACTTTGAGTTTGCGCGCCTGGCGATTCCCCGGCGCGTTTACACGCAGGCGCATTTGGACGTGGTAGTGGATGCGCTTGTGGCGATCAAGGCGCACGCGCCTGAGATCAAGCGCGGGTATCGCATTACTTGGGAACCGGCGATCTTGCGTCACTTTCAGGCTCATTTGGAACAGATTCAATAGAAGGTTTTGCGAAAGAGGGCGGGCGCGCAGCCGCCCTCTTTCGCGCTTTCCCCGGAGTTTATCGTGATTAAAAAAAGGCTCGTCGCGCGTCTTGCGGTTTACGTTCTTGGCCTGCTCGTTCTGGCGTTCGGCGTGGCCTTTGCCATCAATTCGAATTTGGGAATCTCGCCGGTAAACGCCCTGCCCTTCGCCGTCCACCTGGCAAGCGGCGCAAGCATGGGCCTGTGCACCACGGCCTTTCTTTTGCTGTGCATTATTTTTCAGATTGTTTTGCTTAGGCGGGAATTTAACTGGATAAATCTTACGCAAATAATTTTTTCGTTTATTTTTGGCTACTTTATAGAATTCGCGATATTCATTGTCGGGGATTTTACGCTTGCGGCTTATGCCGGATATTTTGGCCAGCTTATAATGTTATTGATAAGCATCGCGCTGATCGCCTGCGGCCTTGCGCTGTACCTCGAAGCTCGCCTGGTAAGCCTGCCGCCGGAAGGCGTGGTTCTTGCGATAACGCGCAAGATTATCGGCGGCAAGTTTCATGTCGTGAAGGTTATTACGGACAGCGCCTTTGTCGTCCTTGCCCTTGTCGTTATGCTGATTTTCCTCGGCGCCATTCAGGGCGTGCGTGAAGGCACGGTTTTGTCGGCGCTTCTTATAGGCAGGGCTATTCCGCCGGCGAAGAATGCGATCTCTTTTATCCTTCGCAAGGCCGGTTTTTACGGCGTATAGCGCAAACGAAAAAGGCGCCGCGGCAAACCACGGCGCCTCGCGCAGCCTTGGGAAGCGGGCCGCCATGCGCGCGCGGTAATCCGCGCGCGCTGCGGTCAGTCCTCCGGCTTATCTAGCCAAACGATTCTGCGCCTGTGTCAGCCTACTCCGCGGGCTCCGCTCTGTCGTTCCGTTGCCAAGCTCGCCGGAATGGTTCTGCCCCCAGCCCCACACCGTGCCGGCGTTGTTCGCGCCGCTGCTTCGCCGAATCCCTATGATTGTATCATGCCAGCGGCCCGTCGACACCATTACCCAGTCGTTGCTGGTCCCCACTTGCTCATGAGTCCCCTCAAGCCAACTATTGCCGGCGCCTTTGCCCCAGGACCACAGCGTGCGGGAACCGCCAGGATTGGAACTCCCCCGTATCCCAACGGAGACTAGGTTTCCCGCCGACACCCACTGCCAGTCGTCGTAGTATCCTTGCCTTGGGTACGTGGTGTCACTATCACCGGCATAGATCCCGAGCCGCCCATTAAAATCACGGCCCCAAACCCACAGCGTCCTCTTGCCGTTGGAATGGCTCCGTATTGCCAGATTATGCTCCTGGCCCGCCGAAATCATCATCCAAGGGCCGTGAGCGGCGGAGTCCCGCGCATCATTCTTCACCCGCGTGGGCACCCAGATGCTTTTGTCCCTGTGGGCTGTATTGTCCCAGGTGCCGTTGCCGACCTGTCCCCACCTGTTGCGGCCCATGCCATACAGCCAGTGGTCGTTGTTCCCAACTCGCCGCATCGCCAAGGAGTGGTCGGCTCCGGCCGATATCGCGACCCAGTCGCCGTGCAATCCCACCCGCTGGGGAACGTGGCTGTCCCCCCTGTGGCCAAAGCCGAGCTGGCCATCAATGTTCCATCCCCAGCCCCACAGCTCCCCGCCGGGGGTTTGGCTGGCATTGACGAAGATGCCCTCGGCGATGAAGCCGCCGCTGGTCCTCCCCCGTATTCCCAAGCTGTGAGACGAGCCCGCCGACACCGTAACCCAGTTGGTTCCGTTCCCCACTCGCGTGGGAACGCTGAGGTCCCTTACGTGCCCATGGCCGAGCCGTCCATTGTCGTTGAGGCCCCAGGAATACAGCTCGCGGGCGCCGCTGCTCGTCTGTCGTATCGCCAGGGTGTGGTTGTTGCCCGCCGACACCGCGACCCAGTCGCTGTACGCTCCCACTCGCTGAGGAGCGCTGTAGTTCGTATTGTTGCCGACACCGAGCTGGCCATATCTGTTGCCGCCCCAGGCCCAGAGGGTGCCGTCCCGGCCGATGGCCACGGTGTGGTCATGTCCGCTGGAGACATACATCCACTCCGTCTGATGCCAGGCGGAGTAAAGGACTAAGTCGGCGTTTATGGGCGTGTGAGAGGTATGCGGATTCCCGGCAAGCGCCTCGTTAGAGTACCAGCCCCTAAAGATTGCGCCCGACCTTGGGAAGGGGTCTGCGGAGAGCACGGTTGCCCCCTTGCGAACCTCCACCTTAACGTCAGGGCGGCCCGTGTCGCGATAGGTTATGGTGTGGAAGACATGCGCCGTCCATCGCGCGTGAACCGTGACGTTCTGACTGATCTGCGCCCCAAAGTTATAGGCCGTCCCGCCTGTCTGCGCGGTAAACCAGCCGGCAAAGTCGTGCCTGTCCCTTCTCGGGTCCGCCGGCTTTCGCGCGGTGCCTCCCGGCGGCACGTACTGCATGTCTACGGCGGAGCCGCCGTGGGTATTAAAGCTTACCGCGAACTCAGTCTGCTCCCATTGCGCGTGAAGCGTTACGTTCTGCCTGATCTGCGTCTCAAAGTCAAAGGCCGCCCCGCCTGCCGGCTCGGTAAACCAGCCGATAAAGCGGTGCCCGCCCCTTGTCGGGTCGGACGGCCTTTGCGCGGTGTCGCCCGCCTCAATCTGCTGCGAAGCTACGGCGGATCCGCCGTGGGTATTGAAGCTCGCCGTTATTAGGTAGGACAGCTCCCATTGCGCGTGAAGCGTGACATTCGCGAAGATCCGCGTCTGAAAGTCAAAGGCCGCTCCGCCTGTCGGCTCGGTAAACCAGCCGGCAAAGCGGTAATAGTCGCTTGTCGGGTTCTGCGGCCTTTGCGCGGCGCTGCCTATCGTCACCCGCTGATCGGGCACGACGGACCCGCCGTGGGTGCGGAAGCTTACCGTGAATCTGAACAGCTCCCACTGCGCGTGAACCGTGACGTTCTCCAAGATCGGCTTGTCAAAATCGAAGAGATTCCCTCCATCCTCCGCGTCATACCAGCCGCTAAAGACATTGCCGTCCATTGTCGGGTCCGACGGCTTTTCCGCGGCGCCGCCCGGCAGCACGCGCTGCGCGACTCTGTCGGATCCGCCGTGGGTATTGAAGCTTACCGTAAACCTGGACTCTTCCCATCGCGCGTGAATCGTGACATTCGCAGCGATCGGCGCGTCAAAGTCAAAAAGCTCCCCGCCATCCTCCGCCTCAAACCAGCCGATAAAGTCAAAGCCGGCCCTTGTCGGGTTAGGCGGCCTCTCCACCGTCCCGTCGGGCCGGACCTGCCACACCTGGGCATCCATTTCCCCGTCAGCGGCGTCAAACGTTACTGTGCGATAGTCAGGAATTACATTTTCAGGGGAGGGGAAATCGCAGGACGCAAAACTGAACCCGACGATCATGGCCATCGCGATCAGAGCCTTAATACCAATCTTCCTTTTCATACCTAAACATTCTCCTCTTTGCCGTACTTGCCTGCCCATACGGGCGGATGCCTATAGCGTGCTTTCGGCAGATATAGGGTTGCATTCAGTGTCCATTCGTTTATGCTTTAAGCTTATATGTCATTGGGCTTGAAATGTCAAGCGCCTTTTTTTGTATTCGCGCTCTCCGCTGCTCGGAGGGCCCGCGGATTGGAGCCTTAATGCCAATCTTCCCTTTCAGACGCAGCGCTCCCCTTGCCGTACTTAGCCTGCCCATAGGGGCGTGTTCAGCGTCCATACGTTCCACTTCAAAGTTATCGATCATTTTGTTTGAAATATCAAGCGCTTTTTTTGCGCTCGCGCGCGCCCGCGCGTGGCGGAGCGCAGGGGCTACAGATCAAAGGCCTTAGATCCCAAAGGCCGCGAGGCGCCCTAGACAATAATACGCGTAATGTGTATAATTTCAGCGTGAAGTTTCAGGAGATCGAACGAATCGTCTTGCAGGACGGCTGGCGCCTCAGATCGGTTACAGGCTCGCACTACCAATACGTTCATCCCTCAAAGCCCGGCAAGGTAACGATCCCGCGCCATCGCAGGGACATTCATCCCAAAACGATAAAGTCGATCCTTATTCAAGCGGGACTAAAGTAGGAGGAAACAATGCAACTCACTTACCCGGCTATTTTTTATCCATGGGATGACTCCCCAGGATTTACCGTCGAGGTTCCCGATCTGCCCGGATGCGTAAGCGAAGGCAGAACGCTCGCCGAGGCGATCATTATGGGAATCGACGCGGCTTCCGGATGGGTTCTCGACGAGCTTGAGGACGGAAAGCCCGCGCCCAAGGCAAGCCCCATAGGCGCCATGAAGATCGAGCCGGGCGGATTCGCCTCGATGATCGTCCTTGACATAGACGCCTACGCGGAAAAGTACGGAAAAAATTCCGTACGCAAAAACCTGACGATTCCCGCCTGGCTCAACACCTTCGCCGAGTCAAAAAACGTAAATTTTTCCAAGGTCCTGCAAGATTCGCTTACCGCAATGTACGCGCAGGAAGCAGCCGAGGCCCTCTAGTGTTCCGGAATATTCAAATGACGGAATGCAGGCTGAGGTAATTCCTTGCCTGGCAAGGAATTACCGAACGTTGCGATTTAGCAAACCGAATATTCCGGAACACTAGGGCCCCCACGGATAAAAACCGGCAACCTAAAACCGCTGTGCAAGGCGCAGGGGCGCCTTGCACAGCGGTTTTTCCTACAGAAGAGCGGCCTTTCCTGACAAAGATCCCTCGGGCTAAAGCCCAGCGCGTATGCCCTGCGGCTGGCGGGCGCGCGAGGGCGGGCCAATGCGCCTGCGGCGCTTTGGCCTCGGAGTTTACAGGCGGGCTAAAGCCCGCCTGTAAACTCCACACATGGTTGCCATCACCGAGGTCCCGCGCGCCCGCCAGCCGCAGGGGGCCTCGGCACTCCGTGCCGCGATCAAAGGCCCTAGATCCAAAAGGCCGCGCGGCCCAGCCCGCTTGTTTTTTCCCGCGTTTTTCGCGATACTTGTTTTTAATACGCTTATGTCAGACCAAATAATACCTATCGACCAGATTTTGCCTGCGAAGCTGCCGCTCGTGGCGCTTATGGGAAGGCCCATATTTCCGGGGATTTTTACCCCCATCATGATCGGCAACCCGCCGGACGTGAAGGTCGTCGAGGACGCGGTTTCCGGCGACGGCATGGTGGGCCTTGTCATGCTCAAAGGCGAAACGGAGTCGCCGGCCATCGACGACGTTTTCCGCGTGGGAACGGCGGCCAAGATCGTCAAGAAAATCAACCTGCCGGACGGCGGGGTGAATATTTTCATCTCCACGCTCAAGCGCTTTCGGGTAAAGAAAACCCTGCACGCGACGAACCCAATCGTCGCCGCCGTCGAATATCTGGACGACGAGGAGGACGGGACCAGCGAGGTCAAGGCCCTCACCCGCGCGCTCATTTCCGAGATGAAGCAGATTTCCGAAAACAACCCGCTTTTTTCCGAGGAAATGCGCCTCAACATGATCAACATCGATCATCCGGGAAAAATCGCCGACTTTATCGTCAGCATTCTCAACATCGACCGGCTCGATCAGCAAAAAATCCTGGAAATGATCAACGTTCGCAAGCGCATGGAGCAGGTGCTCGTCTACATCAAAAAAGAGCAGGAGCTTTTGCGCATCCAGAAAAGAATCCAGCGCGAGATCAACGAAAAAATCGAGAAATCCCAGCGCGAGTATTTCCTTAAAGAGGAACTGAAGGCGATCAAGGGCGAGCTTGGGATGACGACGGACGCGAAAAGCTCGGATTTCCAGCGCTTTCGCGATAAGATCGACGGCTTCAAGTTCGAGGGCGAAACGAAGGAGGCCGTGGAAAACGAGCTTGAAAAGTTCAGCCTGATGGAGCCGAACTCGGCGGAGTTCATCGTTACGCGCAATTACCTTGACACCATCGTAAGCCTGCCCTGGAACGGCGAGCCTTCGCCGGTCTTCAGCATGAAAAAGGCGCGCGACGTTCTGGAGCACGACCACTACGGGCTTAAGGACGTAAAAAACCGCATCACCGAATATTTGGCCGTGATGAAGCTGCGCGCGCAGTCCAAGCCGAAATCGGCCACCGGATCGATAGTCTGCCTTGTCGGGCCGCCCGGCGTGGGCAAAACCTCGGTGGGCCGCTCGAT